>DOIX01000346.1:22747-23019 GCA_003511885.1 Cyanobacteria bacterium UBA11153 | reverse complement strand
GATCGCACCAATAGCAGCGATAACACTACTGGCAGCGATAACACTACTGGCAGCGATAACACTACTGGCAGCGATAATAGCAACAGCAGCGATCGCACCAATAGCAGCGATAATACCAATAGCAGCGATCGCACCAATAGCAGCGATAATACCAATAGCAGCGATAGTACCAATACTAGCGATCGCACCAACACTAGCGATAATACTACTGGCAGCGATAATCCGAATACTAGCGATAATAGCAACAGCAGCGATCGCACCAATAGCAGCGA
>DOIX01000346.1:4248-22493 GCA_003511885.1 Cyanobacteria bacterium UBA11153 | reverse complement strand
CGATAGTACCAATACTAGCGATAATACCAATACGAGCGATAATCAAGCCGAGGGAGGAAATGGGAATGGGAAGACAGAGACAGAAAACTCATCAACCAGCACAGAATTAAACCAAGAATCAGTAGCCAAAACACCAAAAGAAGAAGAAGAAACATTAGGCATCTCAACTAATTCCCCAAAACTGGCAAACGACAGAATTTATCAGATAGAGACAGCATTTACCAAACAATTTGACGATTATTTTCAGCAAGCAACAACAACAATTTACAGTCAAGAATATGTCAAAAATCAGACTAGTGAAATCGAGAAAAAGACAGGAATCAAAAACGCAGTAATTTATGTCAGTTTTAGCCCAACTACTACCAAAGGATTGGGAACTAAATGTCAAGCCAAATTACCATCACCTCCAATAGATAGAAGATTTGGCTATCAAATCCCCATCGAATCGCAATCAGCAGGGAATTGCTCAATACCAGATAGCGATGAATTAGAAATTGTCATGATTACCGGAGATGGAGAAATAATTCGCAGACGACTTCCGGAAGCCACTCGTGCTAAAGTTTTAGCTAAAACTCGTGAATTTCAGCAAAATATCAATAATCCCAAAACAATCCCCGCCAATTATCTAAAATCGGGACAACAACTTTATCAATGGCTAATAAAACCATTAGAAGAGGATTTAAAAGCCAAGAATATCAAGAGTTTAATCTTTGCCATGGATACAGGATTGCGCTCCCTACCCTTAGCTGCACTTCATGATGGACATGGATTTCTGATTGAGAATTATAGCGTCAGCTTGATACCCAGCATGAGCTTAATTACATCACCCTACAGAAACATTAGAAATTTACCGATTTTAGCAATGGGATCTTCAAAATTTACAGATCAAACCCCGTTACCTTGGGTTCCCATAGAGTTAGCAATGATTGTGGAAGAATTTGGTAAAGGCAAGACATTTCTGAATGAAGGTTTTACATTAAATAACTTACAAAATCAACTAAATGGTGGTAAATTCGGGATAGTTCATTTAGCAACTCATGCAGAATTTAAACCAGGAAATTATCAAAATTCCTATATTCAGTTATGGGATCAAAAACTGCGGATTAATGAGCTACAAAACCTGGAATTATCGAAGAAAGGAGTAGACTTATTAGTCTTAAGTGCTTGTCGAACAGCATTAGGAGATCCCCAAGCCGAATTAGGCTTTGCAGGAGCCGCCTTAGCAGGAGGGGTTGACTCAACGGTAGCCACTCTCTGGTACGTTAGCGATCGCGGTGCATTAGCACTCACAACAGAATTTTACCATCAATTGGGGCAAGTTCCAACTAAAAGTGAGGCATTAAGAAGATCCCAACTAGCGATGCTTCATGGTAATTTACGCCTTGCCAATCGTCAATTATCCAGCGTAAATAAACAGCTTTCTTTGTCAGAAGAAGTTCCCAATTTGCAGAATATTGACTTTTCTCATCCGTATTATTGGGCAGGTTTCACTTTAGTTGGCAATCCTTGGTAAATAGTAATGAGTTTTGAATTCTCAGTTTTGAATTAAAACTAATTACTCAAAACTCAAAACTCCCCATTGTGACTAGCGAAACATGCTACTGACGGAACTATCTTCGTGAATGCGCCAAATTGTTTCTCCCAGTAAATTAGCAACAGAAAGCATAGTTAGCTGTGGAAAGCGGTTTTCTTCCGGAATCGGGATCGTATTGGTAACAATTACCTCTTCAAAAACTCCGCTAGAGAGGCGTTGTACTGCTGGCGGTGAAAAGACAGCATGAGTAGCGCAAGCATAGACTTGATGAGCGCCTGCTTTGCGGAGTATTTTGGCACCTTCAGCAATCGTGCCTGCGGTGTCAATCATGTCATCTACTAAGACAGCAGTTTTACCCCTGACATCGCCAATCACATTCATCACTTCTGCGACATTGTGCGCTTGTCGTCGCTTGTCAATAATGGCTAAAGGAGCATCATTTAATTTTTTCGCAAACGCCCTCGCCCTTGCCACACCACCCACATCTGGGGAAACGATAACTAAATCTGGCAGTTGCTTACTTGCCAAATAATCCAGTAAAACTGGGGAACCATAAACATGATCGAAAGGAATATCAAAGTAACCCTGAATTTGGGCGGAGTGCAAATCCATTGCCAAAATCCGATTAGCACCTGCTTCGGTAATGAGGTTAGCAACCAACTTCGCCGTAATCGATTCGCGTCCCGCCGTTTTACGATCTGCTCTAGCATAACCGTAGTAAGGGATAACAGCCGTAATTTGCCGCGCTGATGCCCGACGACAGGCATCGATCATAATGAGTAATTCCATTAGATGATCGTTGACTGGGTGACAGGTTGGCTGAAGGAGGTAAACATCACAACCCCGAATAGATTCTTGAATTTGGACATATAACTCTCCATCTGCAAACCGCTTGCGCACCATTGGTCCCAAATCCATACCCAGATAGCGAGCCACTTCCATAGACAGTGGGACATTAGCACAACCAGAAAACAGTCGGAGACGATTGTTGTCCGCAATCAGCGGCAGTATATGCGGAAACGTTAAAGTTGCAGAACGGCTCACAGCAGACCCTCGAAGCTTATTTCATGGCAATCTTAGCATTCCCAGTTATAAATATTGAGGGGAATTTATGAGAAATTTACCAGTCTGGAAAGAGGACGACGCGATCGCGATCCCATGGCTGAACTTGCCTTAAAGCTTACCACTTCAGACTTCCCTTCCTGTTTAACTTAATTCAACTTGTTTAAATTTATTTAACTTTTCGCTAAAAAAATCAACATAACCAAAAACTCCCTCAGAGAATCTGCTGTAGCAGGAGAGCGATCGCAAACTTCTCAGCATCTTGATTAAAAGTAACAAAAGCAGCTATTTATTTTCAATCGTGTTATTATGAAAACTTTTGTCAAAATTAATGTCAGGAAAGGGAACAAGAGACAGATGGCAGGGGGCAGGGGGCAGGAATATAAATAAGTTAAACTAAATTAAATAATTTATCGGATAAGATAAAATAATTAAAAGCTCAACCTCCTGAAAAACAGCAGTGGATTAGCAACAAGTTCTCCCTTCACGATAGTCTAGGAGAAGCTTGCACGAGGAAACTACCTCCTGACGGCAAGATTAAAGTTGGTGCGACACCAGCCCAGAAAAAACACTACTGAAACCACCATGGAACCAGCAATTGCCTCTGGAACTATTCTGCAAAATCGCTACCACTTGATCAGAGTACTAGGTCAAGGGGGATTTGCCCGGACTTACCTGGCAGAAGACTTGAATCGATTTAACGAACCCTGTGCCCTAAAAGAATTAATACCGCCTCAAACCGAGAGTCAAGGGATAGACAAATCCAAGGAACTCTTTCAGCGAGAGGCAACCACGCTCTATCAAATCAAACATCCCCAAGTGCCAGAATTCCGCGCCACCTTTGAACAAGACGGGCGGCTGTTTTTAGTGCAAGACTATGTAGAAGGGAAAACCTATCGGGAACTTCTCAACGAAAGGTTAGCGGAACTAAATCGCGCTCGACCTGCGTCTCCGACAAGCAACCAAGTATTGTCTGTCTTTTCCGAAGCCGAGGTCAGACAGCTACTACAGCAGTTGTTACCAGTATTAGAACATATCCACAGCAAAGGGATTATTCACCGAGATATTACCCCAGATAACATTATTTTGCGATCCAGAGACAGAATGCCAGTCCTGATTGACTTTGGCGTAGTCAAAGAGTTGGCAACTCGTTTTCAATCTCCAGACATCGGTTCCCCAGCCACAACTGTTGGCAAACTAGGTTATGCCCCCAGCGAACAAATCCAAACTGGGAGAGCTTATCCTAGCAGTGACCTTTATTCCTTAGCTGTATCAGCAGTTGTCCTCCTGACAGGGAAAGAACCACAGGAACTTTTAGATAACTCTCAACTTACCTGGAATTGGCGTAATTGGGCGACTGTTAGCGAAGAGCTGGCTAGGGTTATCGATCGCATGTTAAGTCATCGACCGGGCGATCGCTATCCTTTAGCGATGGATGTCTTGCAAGTCTTGCAAGCTTCCTCCCCCTCTTCTCCCTCCTCCCCATCGCCAGACTCCAACCAGTCAGGGATGGCGACGGTAGCAGTAGGCCGTCGTCCCGATCCTCAAACAAGTAGTTCCAGAAGTCCGGATCGACCAGTAATTAGGTCTGCAACTCCAAACTCAAATTCCCCAAGTCCTGCCGGAAGTTTAGCGATTGGCGCGGTGCTAGCATTATTTGTGGGACTTGCTTCTTGGGCAATTGTCAGTTCGATTAAAAATACATTATCCCCTCAACCCACTCCCACAATCGGAGCATCCCCAACTCCATTACCGACGGCGACAGAATCTCCATCGCCAACTCCCACAGAATCTCCATCTCCATCTCCATCTCCATCTCCATCTCCTACACCATCCCCATCTCCTACACCAACTAAACCTAGTGTATACAGTCAAAACCTCAATTTAGCCCCTGGAAAATCCATCTCAATCCAGAAAGTTTTAGATGCAAGTACCATCGTCAACTACACAATTCAGGGGAAACAAGATCAGGAACTTAAAGTCGGAATTCCTACAGAAGGTGTCTATCTAACTGTGCTTGGCCCTGATAAAAAACCCGTTGACGATCAAGCTACGCGAGTTCAAAAATGGCAAGGTAAATTGCCTTTTACTGGGGAATACACCATTCAACTGGGTGTGGTTAAAGGTTTACAGGAGACCGATTACCAACTCGATCTAAACTTGAATGAAGCCCCGAAACCAAAACCAACTCCCACCCCAACACCAACTCCTACCCCAACACCAACTCCTACCCCGACACCAACACCGACATTTGAAACGGAAAAAATTCCTATTCCTGAAGGTGGTCAACCTGTACAGTTTAACGGTCAAACTACACCAGAAAAAATTAAGCGTTATCTGGTTAATGTTAAGAAAGGAGAAGAACTATCAGTAAATGTAATCCCTGGTAAAGAAAATGTGACTTTAAATATCCGCAATCCTGATGGGAAAGTAATCACCAATGCTGATGGGGTTAAATCAGGCAAGATTACGGCATCTAGTGATGGTGAATATATGATTGATGCCATCTCGAAAAATCCAGCCGACTTTACTCTCAGTGTTGGCGTAAAAAATCCTTAGAATTAGTCATTGGTTATTGGTTATTGGTTGTTGGTTATTGGTTGTTGGTTGTTGGTTGTTGGTCATTGGTTTTAAACAAAAGACTAATAAATATCTCCAACAAAGAAATTATGACTTATAACAACCGCCAAGGCAGTTAGGACATTCTAAATTTCTCAAACCCTTGATTAGAAATCTTTCTTCCCTAGCCTCTGCCAAGCTTCCAGCGAGCAAGATGCTCGCACTACTTTCTTCCCTAGCCCCTAGCCCCTAGCCCCTAGCCCCTCACTAATGACAAAGATATTACTAATTGCTGGTACGAATACTGATGCGGGGAAAACTGTTTTAACCTGCGCAATGGCTGCTTATTATCAAAAGTACTATGCCCAAAAGCGATTGGGCATTTTTAAACCGATTCAGACGGGAATTGGCGATCGCGAAATTTACCAAACCCTATTTAAACTAGAGCAAACTCCTGAAGAAATTACTCCGTTACAGTTTGAAACGCCTGTAGCCCCACCTGTCGCGGCAGATAGAGAAGGGCGAAAGATAGATTTAGGGTTAGTTTGGCGAGCTTTTGAGAGTTTGCGACAAAGTAGAGATTTGGTTTTGGTGGAAGGATTGGGGGGATTGGGTTCCCCTATCGCTCACGAATTAACGGTAGCTGATTTAGCGCGGGATTGGGGGCTGCCTGCGGTTTTGGTAGTGCCTGTGGAATTGGGTGCGATCGCGCAGGCTGTTGCAAATGTCGCCTTAGCGCGTCAATTTCGCGTCGCATTGCGAGGTATTGTTCTCAATTGCGTTGAGCCTCGGAATGAGGAAGAAATTGCTAATTGGACACCGATTAATCTCATTGAATCTCTGACTAATGTACCGATTTTGGGTATTTTGCCATATTTATCTGACGCTAAGGATTTGGTGAAATTGGCTGAAGTTGCTTCGGATTTGGATCTAGAAAAATTAATTAGCGATCGCGTTATTTGTCAAAAACAAATTCTACTTCAATCCCACCATTAACTGAGGGATCTTGACCAGATTCGACTCTGACGGGGCGACAACTATGGCTGAAACCGTTGCACACTCTGACATGTAGCACGTCATCTTATCAAAAAAATAAGTCTATTTTTTGGCATTATTGACATCCTGATTTCAGAGCGGATAGCTACAAGTCTCATGGATTCGTTATTAACCATCAGATTTCTTGGCTAATTTTCAAAGAAGTGGGTATCTTTTTCTTCGATTTCTATGGCTTCAAAACCATGTCCTGTCTAGCTTTGAGCCATAGTTGTCGCCCCGTCAGGGTTGTTATAGTCATAGTTATAGCAACCGCCACAGCGGTTAGGGCATAGAGAGATTGGTAGGGGTGAAGCAAGAGGGCGATAACCTTGGCAACAAACCCTAAATATTTATATCCTCTTGCTTCACCCTCCCCTCACTATTGATGCCTTAACTGCCTTGTCTATTGCTATAAATCTGCCTCGTTATTTTTCGTAAAACAGGAATTTGCGATCGCAAATCTGTTCTCCTCAAGTCACTAATCTACAGCAAATCCCGTATATTTCCTGAGTTGCTTCGGATGAAAACCCAAAACAATCCGCTCCCTCGGAATTTCTGCTTCTATCAGTGCATTTGCCACTCCTCCTTCAATGCCATCATATTGAATCCACACTTTATCTTCAACCAATTCTAAGTGAACTAAACAGTAATGAACGCGAGCATCTTCAGGAGAAAATCCCGATGTCATTAACAAATAGTGTTTTTCATCTCGACTGACAATGACTTCCGATTTAAGTTGCCCGTAAGCGTAAGGAATGTTGGCCTAGTCTTGCAACACTTTCTCGATTACTTCTTTAGGATTAATTGCGATCTCTTTTTTTAAGGTATCCATTCTACTATCTCCTGTCTACGCAACTCCATACCCTGTATCCTCTCGGACATAGGGAGGCTGAACCCCTAACACGATATCTTCTTTGGCAATCCCCATTTGCACCAATTCTTCAGCGATACTTCGATCGGTTTGATTGCGCTGAATCCAGATTTTTCCATCTTTGATATCTAAGTGAATGAAGCAGTTATAAACCCGGCGATGTTGATTCCAACCTAGATCGATAACTAAGTAGCGATCGCGTTCTTTATCAAAAACTAATTCTACTTCTATTTCACCATTAACGGGGGGATATTCACCCGATTCTAGGAGTAAATTTTCGATACACTGGCGATAATAATCTAGTCGATCCATTTGACTATTTCATTTTGCTGGATAAACTGATGATAACAACGCCAAGCCAAACTTACCCAGCCTTTCCCACTTCTGCCAGATGCCAGAAAGTCATGCCATTTTCAGTATGACTGAGCAAAATTCCCAACTCTTCCAAACTTTCTAAACACTCCAAAATAATGTTTTGTTTGCGATTTGCACCTTTGAAATGAGCAGTAATTTGAGCAGCACTCCATTCGCCGCTTTGGGTGCGAAATAAATCGCGGATGGCGGCAAGTTGCTCTTTGAGGGTTTTGGGGAAGGGTTGTTGTTGGGTGGGGATAATGGGGGTTTCGGTTTCGGTGGCGATGCCTTCCAGGGTTTGTTGCGCGTAGGTTTCGCCGGGGGCTTGGTAGTCGGGGCGCAGCCAGCGAATGAGTCCGTTGCTTTCTTCTGCGGCGCGTTGGGTGTTGAGGCTGACGAGGTTTTCCAGGATTTGTTCGTCGGTGAGGGTGGGTTCCCAACCGTAGGCGGCAAAGACGGCGGTATCGATTTCGTCGTGGATTTGTTTGAGGGTGGAGACGAGGGCTTTTTGGTTGAAGGCTTTGTCTTTGTCGGTGAGGGGTTCGCTGTTGCGGAGTTTTTCCAGGAGGTTGTACATCCCGGTGATGGTGATTTCGGGGTGAGTGGCTTGGACTCGTTTGCGGTGGCTGTCGAGGCTTTCTCCCAATTCTCGGATGGTTTGTTTTTGGGTGTCGGTGGGCGTGGGGAAGGGGAAGGGGTCGAAACAAGTAGTTTTGACATAAACAGGGGTAGGACCAAGTTGTCCACCGCATACTAAAGCCCATTTAACATGAATCTTACTAGAGAGGACTCCTAGAAAATAAGCATCATCAAGGGCAATAGCAATCAATTTATTATCAGGTATAACATCATTTTCCAAAAATACAAATACTCGATGTTTAGCCGTTTCTACAGTTGCGATATATCGAGATAAATTTTGCAGCGATCGACGCATTTGTTTGTTTGATCGCCCAAAGAGCCACCAATTTTCTCGTCTTTGCCTATCTCTATTGATTTCTCGTTCTGGTTTGACTGTTTCAATCACTCTCTGAAATGGTTCCGGATATTGAGAAGCTTTTTGCTTTGAAAAATCCTGAAAATCAATCACAAAAAATCCCCGACTATAACCAGCCAAGTCTTTTCCATTCATATATTTTTTAATAACATCATTATTTCTTGTTGGCAATCCAACTTCTCGATATCCCATTGCTAAGGCTTCTTCTTTATTTAAAATAAAACCTGCTCCATGAATCTTAACACCTGTAGAACTTAGAATTGAATTAGATTTCAACACACAAGCTGAAGTGAAGTTTACGCAGGCGGTTAAATTGCTGAAAATTTCTCCAACATTACGCCATTGGATTTTAATCTTTTCTGTAATATCATCTAATATCTCTGCTTTACCTTCATCTATTACGATTCCTATCTGATGGTTTTTATGAGTTTTCGCAGTTGTTAACTCAGCACTGGTCATTGCAATTCTGACTGATGCACCTTCATCAACCCAGGGATGATCGGGAATAGCAAAAAATAATTGAATTGGATTCTTCTGTGATTGGTGAAAATCGATAACTTTTCGTTGGCGCACTTGGCTAATAGTGTTAGTTGTAATTAGCCCAAATCTATAAATCTTTTCTAATCTGACTAACTCCGCAGCTTTGTGCCACCAATACATCACAAAATCAACAGTATCCGGTACATCTTTATAAACCTTCCTCAACGTTTCTGTATACCCATCCCCCAATCGATCGCGCATTCTCGCATTCCCAATAAACGGCGGATTAGAGACAATATAATCTGCCTCCTGCCACACCGCAGCCCTCGGATTCAAATAGCGATAAATCGTTACTTGATCCGTCGGATCTGGAATATCTTCCCCTGTCACCAGACTTTTCATCATCCTTCCACCCCAGCGGGTTCTCACCTTCCCCGCTGCATCGACATCTGGCTCTATTCTGTCATATTCCAACACCGCATCCCGGCATTCAATATTGTTGTATTCCCGCAACACGGGTTCGATGGGGGGAATGTCGCCAAACCGCCGAAAATGCCACTGCAAATAGCCAATCCAAATTACCAAATCTGCGATCGCAGCTGCCCTAGGATTAATCTCAATTCCCAAAAACTGACTGGGATTCACCTGATTGATATCCAACCGCAATTGCGTCACTCCGGTGATATCTTCCAAGCGCCGCAACACCTCCGATTCCAACCCCTTCAACAAATCCAATGTCACATACAAGAAATTCCCGGAGCCGCACGCCGGATCGAGAATTTTCACTTCGCGCAACTCCGTCAAAAATGCCTCCAAAACTGCGATCGCTTTTTTCCTTTGATTTGCAGTCGGTTCCGATTCTCCTGCGTTGAGTAGCTGTTTAACCTCCGCTTGTACCGCAATCCAGCGATCGCCTAAAGGCTCCATTACCACTGGTTTTACTAATCTTTCTACATAGGATCGCGGCGTATAATGTGCCCCTAGTTTACTCCTTTCTCGCGCATCCAACGCCCTTTCCAACAAAGTACCGAAAATCGCGGGTTCCACATTACGCCAATCCCGCTTTGCTGCCTGCAATAATACTTCCAACTGCGTCTTTGTCAAGGCAAACGCCTGCGACTCAGCAAACAATCCCCCATTAAACCGCAAAAGTTGGCCATAAAACCCAAAATTAGTCCCTTCATTCATCGCCTGCCACAGCGCTTCTACCTCCGGTTTAAATGTCTTTGGATTGTTTATCCATCGCGTTTCCAGCGCCTCGGTAAACAAATGTTCTTTTAGCAATCCCACATCTTCAGCAAACATGGTGAAAATACAGCGCATCAAAAACTGGGCGACTTGCTGTGGATCTATTTTCGCTTCCATTCCCTTTGCTAATTCTGCTAAATCTCCTGCCACTTCCCGCGTCACCCGCGCTGCAATTTTCTCTGGATTGCGCTGCTGCGGATTAGTAAAAATATCGACAAATAAATCGAAAATATCCGCCTTTCGCAACTCGGCTAATCCAATATCTCTCCGCGCACCATAGCCGCCATAATCACCACTAAACCCCAGCCAAAGTTCAAAATGGTCGCCAATATCGCAAGTTAATAAAAAAGGAGGTTTCCTGGGGAGATTTCGAGCATAAGAAACTGCCTGAGTAAAGGCTTTTTCCATCTCTCGCAAATATGTATTTGTTCCCCGCTTTGCCGTACCTTTTTTACCTGTATTTCCACCCTGTTTTGCCTCAATTAAGAAATGTTCTGCCTTATAAAAATCGATAAATCCCGGCGTGACTTTACCGCTGGGGTGAAAAATTTTGACATCTTTATCAAAGCAGTAAGGATCGTTGAGAATTCTGCCTTTATCTAAAGGGCGATCTACCCCCAGAGCATCGCACAATTCCGCAAAAAATAGCTGATAGTTTGCCCGCTCGTTACCGCTAGAACCTGCCCAGCGAGTGATGAATGTTTCGATTCGGGTGCGATCTGCTTCATTCATGCTTTAATCCTACTACTTGCTTTTTCCTTATTTTACAATCAGTAATTTTTTTTATCCTTAACCTTCCCAATCCTCAATCTCCCTGACTCAATCTTTCCACAAAAGCTTGATGTTCAGCAGTTACCAAACCTTCCTGTAAAACTGCGAAAATTTCAGCGCGATTTCCTTGGCGTAACCCATTCACAGATAACCACAATCCCGGAAAAAATTGAGAACTAATTATCCCGCGTTCATCTGGAATCACCGGGACATATGTACCTTCTTCAAGTACAAACCAATCTACTCGATTTTCATACATTTGCCAGACAATATATTCTCGTACTCTATTACGACGATAGGCATTTAATTTATCATTGAGATCGTAACTAGCACTACTAGCTGCTACTTCAACAATTAGTTCCGGCACACCCTCAATATAATCATCTTCACTAATATGAGAATTCCCCCCTACTTCTGGTTCAATTCTCAATAAAGCATCAGGTTGCGGTTCGTTATCTGGATCTAAACGAACTGTGGCATTATCAAGTAAATCAACTCCCGGTGTTGCCGTGCAATAATATCCTAACCAGGTCATGATTATGCCATGAGGTCTGCCATGTCGAGTAGCACGCACAGGGGAAGCCACGTAAACAACTCCTTCAACTAATTCTGCTTTGCGAATGTGGGGGGAAGCTAGATAGCGGCGCTCAAATTCTGGACGAGTTAAACGATCGCCACTCTCTAAAGGTGCTATACTAACTGCCAAATCTACAACCATAAGATTATCGCTATGACTGGACTATTATTTGTCTATCTTAACCCAGATCTGACATCGAGATTCTTACCTTTGTTTATGGCAACTGTTTCTACTTTAAGCCTGGATTTTTGAGAGAGAAACCTGATAACTTCGGCTCCGATAGTATTTCTGAATAGCCATGAAGTATCGAAATAGGGTTTATCGAGAGCGATTTGTTATATTACAATAATATCTCTTTAATAATTTGTTCAAAAATGGTCTCTACCCTTCCTAGCCCCCATAGAGTTGCTGAGAGTGAAATTCGTCTCGATATCCGCACCTTGCATCCTCAAATTGTGACCTGGCGCAGACATCTCCATCAACGTCCAGAATTAGGCTTTCAAGAGCAACTGACGGCTGAATTTGTGGCAAAAAAGTTACAAGAATGGGGAATTGAACATCAGACGGGTATTGCCAAAACAGGTATTGTAGCGACAATAGTTGGTAATGGGAAAGGTCCGGTATTGGCAATTCGGGCTGATATGGATGCCTTACCGATTCAAGAAGAAAATAATGTCTCCTATCGTTCCCAACACGATGGTATGATGCACGCTTGCGGACATGATGGACATATTGCGATCGCGCTGGGTACGGCATATTATCTCTCTCAACACCGCCATCTATTTTCCGGTACTGTGAAAATCATCTTCCAACCTGCTGAAGAAGGATTGGGAGGGGCACAGCCCATGATTGCTGAGGGAGTATTGGAAAATCCTGATGTGGATGCCATTATCGGCCTCCATTTGTGGAATAATTTACCTCTCGGTACTGTGGGTGTTCGGGAAGGTGCGTTAATGGCAGCAGTGGAATGCTTTAAATGTACCATTTTCGGCAAAGGCGGACATGGGGCAATGCCTCACCAAACCGTCGATCCCATTGTCGTCAGCGCCCAAATAGTTAATGCCCTTCAAACTATTGTCTCTCGTAATATTGACCCTATTGACTCCGCAGTCGTGACAGTCGGGGAACTTCATGCCGGGACAGCTCATAATGTAATTGCTAATACAGCCAAGATGAGTGGCACGGTGCGATACTTTAATCCTAGAATGGAAGGGTATTTTAAAGAACGGATCGAGCAAGTAATTGCTGGGGTTTGCCAAAGTCAGGGTGCGAGTTACAACCTGGAGTATTGGCGGCTTTATCCACCTACGATCAATAATAAACAGATTGCCAGACTAGTAAAGTCTGTTGCCTCCCAGGTAGTAGAAACTCCAGCGGGAATTGTGGTAGAATGTCAGACTATGGGTGGGGAAGATATGTCATTCTTCCTGGATACTGTACCTGGTTGTTATTTTTTCGTCGGCTCTGCTAATCCTGCCCGAGATTTGGCTTATCCCCATCACCATCCCCGCTTTGACTTTGACGAAACAGCCTTAGCCATGGGTGTGGAGATATTTGTGCGCTGTGTGGAAAAATTTTGCGGCTAGAAATTTGCACCCAGTCAGTCTAGATTAAGTAGACATCAGGGGTAATTAACCAAATAGTAGTTGGGGAAGAAGCAACTTTGAAGACTTCGAGCATCCTGACTGGTTGGAGCCATCTCCGGCTCTCTACCATTACCTCTGGCATCTTCCCCAAGAGACAAATTCATATCGAAGTCGTTGAGGAGTCAAAAGAGAAAAGATAGATGGCAATAGGGAGAATTATAGCAACCACTAGGGCGGTTAGGACGTTCTCAATTCCTGAAATCATTGATTTTATGACTTTTTTCCTGATCCCATAGCCCATAGCCCCTAGTCCCTCGCTGTAGCTCTCCGTTGTCCTCTAGCAATCTATTTTGACGGAAAACCGAAAACACTATATTTGGATCAGAGCAATCTTCATGGTTAAGATTCTCCCCCTACTCAAGGCGATTTCTCTGAGTACTGCACTTTTAGCGATCGCAACTAAACCAGGATCGGCTCAACCGATTACTTCTGATGGTAGCACGGGAACGCTGGTTACCCCTGATGGCAATCGTCTCGACATTGGTGGCGGTAGGCTATCGGGAGATGGAGCCAATCTATTCCACAGCTTTAGCCAGTTTGGACTGGATCCCAACCAAATTGCCAATTTTCTCTCTAATCCTGCCATTGTCAACATTCTCTCTCGCGTCACTGGTGGCAGCCCATCTTTTATTAACGGTCTCATTCAAGTCACAGGGGGAAATTCTAATCTATTCTTAATAAATCCGGCGGGGATTGTCTTTGGGGCTAACGCTCAACTCAATGTACCGGGATCCTTTACTGCCACTACCGCGACAAGTATTGGCTTTGGCAATACCTGGTTTAATGCAGCGGGCGCTAACGATTACGCCGCGCTAGTGGGTACGCCAAATATCTTTGTTTTTAATACTACACAACCTGGCGCAATTGTCAATAAAGGACAACTTACGGTCAATGCTGGACAGGATTTAACATTAATCGGCGGTACTGTAGCGAGTACAGGTCAACTAACCGCACCTAACGGTAATATTACCGTAGCTTCTGTACCGGGTACTAATGTGGTGCGCCTATCTCAACCCGGACATCTTTTAAGTTTAGAGATTGCTTTACCTCCTGATTCTGCCATCCCCTTTACTCCCTTATCTTTACCTCAATTACTCACGGGTGTAAATCCGACAAATCTCCTCCCCGCTACTGAAGTCGGAAATCTAGAAACTGTCAAAAATGGGGATGTCGCAGTGAATCGGGTAAATGGTGGCAGTGCCTTACTTACGGCGGCAAATAACCTTACCCTAGTTGAAAGTCAGTTAACCACAACAGGTGATTTGCAGTTATTGGCGCAAGATACTGTCAGAGTACGAGATAGTGTCACTAGCCCTTTTCTTGCTAATGCGGGAGGCAATCTTTACATTCAGGGTAATCAAAATATCGATATCCTTGCCTTGAATCATCTTGCCCAAACACCCTTTGTCAGTGGCGGTAACCTGAGTTTAGTTAGCGATGGGAATATTTCCCTTGATGCCCACTTTGCTAGCGGTAGTGGTTTGGAGATTCTCAACTTATCGGGCACACCAGGAAACTTTGAGAGTCTTTACGATCCAATTATTAGCGTTAATGGTAATGTTCGCTTTGGTAATTATACAGGACCTGCCCTAAAAGTCGAAGCAACAGGTAATATCAACGCTGGTAGTATCACAATTAATAGTCCAGATGTAATTCTGGCTAATTTCTGTAGTAACAATCCTTGCTCCCCAGATGCCCAGATTTTAGCCCAGAGTCAAGCCTTAATTTTACGCGCTGGCGTGGCTGTTTTGCAAGAACCTGCCTTTAATTATCCCGGTACGGCATTTGGCAAAGTGCCTGCTACCCCATCTCCAGTCTTTGGGGGTACATCCTTTAACTCTAGCGGGACAGTACCAGCTTTAGCAAATATTCAGGTAGGGAAAATCATTACCTCAGCTACCGCTCCCAACTCAAATGCAGGCCCTGTAATATTAGAGGCAACAGGTAATATTCAAACGGCTGCCATTAATGCTTTTGGCAATGGTACGGGCAATGGTGGTAATATCAGCTTTAATGCTGGGGGCAATATTAGGATTGTTAACAGTGGCGGTCAAAATCTTACCTCTATAGGTCAAACTGGGGGAGATATTACCCTCAATGCTGGGGGCACAATTTCTATGTTGGGTGTCATCACCAGAGGAACAACAGGGGATGGTGGTAAGATTAATATTACGGCTGGGGGTAATATTAATAGTAATGCCATTGAAAGTACTGGTGCTAATGGTGGAGATATCCAAGTAATTAGTAGAACTGGTACTATTAATACTACCCAAAATCTCAGTAGTAGCAATCAAGGACCGATACGCTCATGTAGTGGGAATGCTGTTTGTGCAGGTAGTAATGGTACGGGCGGTAATATTACTCTGATATCTCCGATTCAGATTAAGACAGCAGGAATTGAATCTAGTGGGATTTTGGGTGGTGGAAATATCAATATTACTACCAATAAAATTGAATTTGCTACTGTTTCTGGTATTCCAGATCCATTTATTAAAGGGACGGGAAATATTGAAATACATCCCTCAACACCGGGACAAGAGATTCAGATAGGAGCGGGAAATAGTAATATTAATCTGGACAATAATCTGGAACTATTTACCGATCTAAATTTAATTACTAATACAGGAAATATTACCTTTAATGGTACTATTAATGGGAATTACAACCTGACACTAACTACCTCTGGAACAACTACCTTCAACGATTTAGTTGGTAACGTTACTCCCTTGGCAAGTATCCTGGCTGATGGTGGGGGAATAACCAAAATTTATGAGGATATCGCAGCTAGTTATTTAGACTTCCAAGACGCAATAGAAATTATGTCGGACTTATCTCTGACAACTACGGGAATTAATTTTAATTCGACGGTAAGTGGTACGGGCATAAATCTGAAAATTCAGCCTTTAGATCCGAATCAGCCTATCGATATTGGTAATAATATCCCAACTAGGGGTGGGCTATCCTTAACTAGAACAAATCTCAGCCGATTCCAGGATGGTTTTGCCTCAATTACGATTGGCAGAGTTGATGGAAATGCGGATGTTAGACTAAATTCTACCCAGTTTCAAGATTCTGTAATAATTCAGTCAGGTACGGGAAATATTATTGTTAACGGAGAGATTCAGGGTAGAGATGATGCTTCAATTACTCTGAAGGGGGCGAATATTAACCTCAATAGCGATATCTCAACGGAAAATCAGGATATCTCTTTCTTCGGTAACGTCTTGTTGGGACAAGATATTACCTTAAGTAATGGCACGGGTGAGATTAATTTCAACGGTAATCTTGATGGAGCTTATAGTTTAAGTCTATTAAATGGTGGCACAACTACTTTTAATGGTTTAGTTGGTAGTACCAGTACTTTGACAAGTTTAGTTACCGATGCTGGGGGGATAACTAAACTCAATAATAATATTACTGCTAACTATTTAGATTTCCAAGACGCAGTGGAAATTATGTCAGATTTAGCTCTGACAGCGACAGAAATTAATTTTAATTCAACGGTGACGGGGACGGGAAAAAATCTGATCCTTCAGCCTTTAGATCCAAATCAACCTATTCATGTGGGCGGCACAAGTGGGGGAGCTTTTTCTTTAAGTACAACTAGCCTAAACGGATTGCAAGATGGGTTTGGATCGATTACGATTGGACGAGTTGATGGGAATGGTGATATTACCATTAATGCTAGTGAGTTTAAGGATCCTGTCAAAATTCAGTCAGGTACGGGAAATATTATTGTTAACGGACAGATTCAGGGTAGAGATGATGCTTCAATTACTCTGAATGGGGCAAATATTAATCTGAATAGCGGGATCTCAACGGACAATAGGGATATTAATTTCCTAAGTAATGTTGTGTTGGGACAAGATGTAAGATTAAGTAACGGTACGGGTAATGTTAATTTTAATGGGACTATTGATGGAAGTTATAGTTTAGAAATACAGAATGCTGGAATAACTATATTTAACAGTAACATTGGTAATACCAATCCGCTAAATATTCTGAGGCTCTCAGGTGGTGGCATCACCCAAATCTATGGCAATATCAGAGGAAATCAGCTAGATTTGCCTGATGCGATACAGATACTAGCTCCTGCCTCAATCACAGGGAATCAAATTAATTTGGGTACAACTGTGATTGGTGTGGGGAATAATTTAATCCTCCAACCATTAGACGGAAGTCAAGACTTTACGATCGCAGGAGGAGGAGTTTTTAATGGTTTTAGCAATCTGACGATTAGTAGCGATAATGGAAATGGTGCGATCGCGCTCAATGGAGACTTCACTTTCCTCAATCCAGTCAATATACTAGCCAGCCAAGGAAAAGCTCACCTTACCGCCACCGGAAATCTCATTAGCTTGGGTAACGCCCCCATCACCATGGATGCCAACCAAAATATTACCATCCGAGATGTGACGACTCAGGGAGCCAATATTTCTCTGATTAGTCATCAAGGTGCGGTAGAAACAGGCAATCTCAACTCATCAGGAGTCGCACGCGGCGGCGATATTCATGTTTCAGGCTTAATTTCAGTTAAAACAGGGACAATTAACTCTAGCGCCACTCTAGGTAACGGAGGTAACGTTACCCTAGATCCTCTTAATGATATCGAAGTTAGTTGGATTAATACTCAAGGCGGTAGTAGCGGAATTGGCGGGAATATTGATATTACCACCCAAAGATATTTCCGAGCTACCGGGATATTTAGCGATCGCAACAATACTAGCGCTAGTCTTTCCACTCTGGGCGGAGTAGGCGACGGCTCAATTATTATTCGCCATCAAGGAGGCTCCTTAAACACGCCATTTACAGTAGGTTCAGATTATAACGGTATCAATGGGACAGTAGGCGCGATCGCAACTTCCTCAAATAATCAGATTCTATCAGGTGCATATCCCACTATCTATCAGCAAGGACTTTCTCCTAGCGATATTCAACTGATTACCACAGAAATAACACCACCACCACCACCACCTCCTCCTCCTCCTCCTCCTCCACTCGATCCACCAGATCCCATCGATCCACCAAATCCCATCGATCCACCAAATCCCATCGATCCACTAGATCCCATCAATCCACCAAATCCCATCGATCCACCGATATCGCAAGATCCC
>DOIX01000346.1:0-3971 GCA_003511885.1 Cyanobacteria bacterium UBA11153 | reverse complement strand
ATCCCACAAATCCACCGATATCGGAAGATTCTCCCCAATCATCTGCCTCGCCCAATCATGAGGAGGGGAATGCTCCACAAGTAGAAGCACAACCCATACAAGTTGCCGAAAATTCCTCTGCAGCAGAAAGCGAAGCAGGGGTAACTTGGGCGGAGACAACCTTCACCCATCAATTTGAATCATATTTAGGATTGGAAAATAGTCAACCAATTACCCTAACTAACGCCCGTGAAATCCTGCAAAAAGTAGAAGAATCAACAGGCGTTAAACCAGCAATTATCTACGCCATGTTTATCCCGGCATCTACAAGATTAAACCAACCATCCGACAATAGCCAAGATCGACTAGAATTAGTCATGGTAAGTGCCAAAGGTCAACCCATTCGCAAACAAATTGGTGTTACTCGTGCCGAAGTTGTGAAAATTGCCGAAGCATTCCAAAGCGGGGTAACTAACGTGAGAGATGATGCCAGTTATCTAGCACCCGCCCAACAACTATATCAATGGTTAGTCAAACCACTAGAAACAGACTTACAAACACAAGACATCCAAAACCTAGTCTTTGTCATGGATATTGGCTTGCGCTCCTTACCAATTGCAGCCCTCCATGATGGTAAACAATTCCTAGTCGAGCGATATAGCCTCGGACTCATGCCCAGTTTAACTCTAACCGATACCCGCTATCAAGATATTAAAGACACCGAAGTATTAGGGATGGGTACAGATGAATTTACGGATCAAAAGCCCTTACCTGGAGTACCAGTAGAGTTAGCAGAAATTACCCAAAAACTGTGGAAAGGTAAATCATTTATGGATGATAAATTTACCATCGCTAATCTCAAAGCTCAACGCGCCCAGCAACCTTATGGGATTATTCATCTCGCCACTCATGCTGATTTCAATCCTGGTGTCCCCAGCAATTCTTATATCCAACTCTGGGATAGTAAATTGCGTCTGGATGAATTATCGCAGCTTGGTTTAAATAATCCTCCCGTAGCATTACTAGTACTCAGTGCTTGTCGCACAGCATTAGGAGATGAAGAAGCGGAATTAGGCTTTGCTGGATTAGCTGTGAAAGCTGGAGTAAAATCTGCCCTGGCTAGTCTTTGGTATATTAGCGATGTTGGCACAGTCGGGCTAATGAGTGAATTTTACCAAGTTCTCGATACAGCACCCATTAAAGCCCAAGCTCTGCAACAAGCACAAATAAACATGATTCAAGGGAAAGTCCAAGTGGAAAATGGTCAGCTTCGTACTACTAGTGGTACGATATCCTTGCCCAATGAATTAGGACAATCAAGAGATTTAACTCATCCTTATTATTGGGCTGCTTTTACTTTGGTGGGGAATCCTTGGTAATTTGTTGTTGGTTTTTGGTTATTGTCTGCTAGATTTCTGCACTCTCTACTTTAGGTGAGGGGGTTAGTTTTGAAGGAAAGTTATTGGTGGTTTGCCAATTTTATAGCGGTTATCAGTTGCAGATAACAGAATCTTTTTTTTTAACGCAAAGGTGCACCAAGGTAAGCGCAAAGGTACGCAAAGCTAAAAAGGGAATTGTTGGTTTGTTTTATGGATATAAGAAGTGCTATAGTGAGGGGGCGGGTTTTTGGAGCGGTTAAGATATTCTTAATTCCTCAAACCCCTGATTTTACAGCTTTCTTCCCTAGTCCAGAGCTAATAGCCCCTAGTCCCTCGCTATACCATTAACCATGCTGCATCTACCTCAATTTAAAAGTTGTTTTCATGTTGAGATATTAGAAGGTCAAGTATTTTTGCTTTCAGAGAACAATTATTTCTTACTTAGTGGAGAGCTATATCAGGAAGTATCCACCCTAATTAATGGACAGAATACTGTTGATGATATTGCTTCTATTTTAGAAGATAAATATTCAGCCGCTGAAGTTTATTATGCTTTAATGAATATGGAGATAAAAGGCTACATTGTCGAAAGGGATGATGATATCCCGTCACATGTAGCTGCTTTCTGGGAACTGAGAAATTTAGATATTAAAACAGCCAAAAGTAGATTGAAATCCCGTAAAGTTTCTGTAACTAGCTTGGGTAATGTTCCCGTCAAAGATTTTAGAAGCACTTTAGCATCCCTTAATATTGCTATTGAGGAAGCAGGAGATATCGAAATTGTCCTGACTGATGACTATCTCAGAGAAGAATTAAGAGCTATAAATCAAAAATCACTGGAATTAAAACGCCCATGGATGTTAGTTAAACCTGTAGGTAAAACAATTTGGCTCGGACCAATATTCGAGCCGAGCCAAACAGGATGTTGGGCATGTTTGGCTCAACGTCTTCACACTAATCGCCCAGTAGAAACCTATATTCAGCAACAGGCGGGTATTTCAAAATCATTCCCAACCTCTCTTGCCAGTCTTCCTTCCACCGGGCAAGTGGGACTAAATTTAGCCGCTACGGAAATTTTCAAATGGATTGTTGAGGGAAAAAATAAACAGCTTGAAGGGATTATCGTCTCCTTTGATACGGCATTACTCAAGACAGAAAACCATATTTTAGTCCGCCGTCATCAATGCCCTGTCTGTGGTATAGAGAAAGAGCGTACCCAACCATCACCTATTATTTTAGAAAGCCGCAAAAAAACCTTTACATCTGATGGGGGACATCGAGCTAATTCTCCCGAAGCAACCCTGAAAAAATATGAATATCACATTAGTAAAATTACTGGAGTTGTCCATAGCTTACAGGAGACAGAGCAGAAAGATAATCATGTAATCCATAGTTATTCTGCCGGACATAACTTTGCCCTAATGTTCGATAAGTTGTACTTTCTGCGCCAAACAGTGCGAGGGAAAAGTGGTGGAAAAGGGAAAACAGATATTCAAGCTAAAGCCAGCGCTCTTTGCGAGGCAATTGAAAGATATTCTGGCGTGTTTCAGGGAGATGAGATTCGCCTCGAAGATAGTTATCTCAATTTAAAAGATGTGGCAATTCACCCTTACGATTGCCTGAATTTCAGCGAATCCCAATATAAAAACTATCAAGAATGGAATATCACTGCGGAACGATTTCAACAAGTGCCCCAACCCTTTGATGAGTCAAAAAAAATTGAATGGACACCGATTTTTTCCCTGACTAATCAGAATTTTAAGTATTTACCAACAGGTTATTGTTATTACGGCTATCCCAGAGATAAAAATCCTTATTGTTGGGCAAATTCTAATGGGGCTGCGGCTGGCAATACTAAAGAAGAAGCAATTTTGCAAGGATTTATGGAATTAGTCGAGCGGGATAGCGTGGCGTTATGGTGGTACAATCGCATCCAGCTTCCCGGAGTAAATTTAGACAGTTTTGACGATCCATATTTTCAATCTATTAGAGATTGTTACCGCCAAATGAATCGGGAACTTTGGGTTTTGGATATCACGGCGGATCTCAATATTCCCAGTTTCGTGGCTATTTCCCGACGAATTGATAGAGAAATAGAAGATATAGTCTTTGGATTTGGATCCCATTTTGAACCAAAAATTGCTATCCTCCGGGCAATTACAGAGGCTAATCAAATTCTTCCGACTGTCTTAAATGTGGGAGAAGATGGGAATACTCGATACCCAATTGGCGACAAAGTTGCTGTAGAATGGTGGAAAACTGCTACTGTAGAAAATCAGCCTTATCTCCTTCCTAATCCTAGTTTGAAGCCTAAAGTATATTCAGATTATCCCCAACTCTGGAGTGACGATTTGCGAGATGATGTTATGACTTGTGTGGAGATTGCTAAAGAGAAAGGGCTGGAAGTTTTTGTTTTAGATCAAACACGTCCCGATATCGGATTAAATGTAGTTAAAGTGATTGTCCCTGGATTGCGCCACTTTTGGCGAAGGTTGGCACCAGGAAGGCTTTATGATATTCCGGTAAGTTTGGGATGGTTATCAACGCCGTTGTCGGAAAATGAGTTAAATCCATTCTATATGTTTCTTTAGGGGCTAGGGGCTAGGGGCTAGG
>DOIX01000209.1 GCA_003511885.1 Cyanobacteria bacterium UBA11153 | reverse complement strand
ACGACCCATTTAGGACTGCTATAACTATTTCTGGGCACTAACTATTGTAGCTTGTCCTCTAGTTATCTTGCCGAAAACAATCAAAATATTTGGCACTAAAGGCAATAACCTGATCTTTGGTAACAGTGGGAAAGCCATCTAAAAAATCATCAATTGACTCTCCCGCTTTGAGATAGTCAAACAGTGTTTGTACGGGAACCCTAGTCCCAACAAAAACAGGAGTACCACCCATAATTTCAGAAGATACATTAATAATTGAGGAGTTCTCGATCATAAGTATTTGACCTCCGTATTCTATATTAATAGAATATCAAAATTGTATGGCATTATGATAGCTCTGGAGTTCAAGCAACAAAATATTTTGGATCGATGTACGAGCCAATCCTCCACTGTGTTAAACACAAAAGCAATTACATTTTTAACTCTAACGATATCAAAATAGAAGCAAAAACAGGCTCACAGCGAAAATTAATTGATTACAGGAAATCCGTACCAAGCCAATACAATACAGAGAAAGTTCCTGGAAATGTCTGGTATTTTCCTCGTGTCAGGTATCGCATGAAAGAATATGAAAATCATCCCTCGCAAAAACCTGAATCACTCCTAGAGAGGATTATTTTAGCAAGTAGTAATCAGGGTAGCCTTGTACTGGATCCATTTGCGGGTACTTTTACCACAGCCGCTGTAGCCAAACGCTTAGGACGGATTTCTATTAGCATAGAGTCTCAAGAAGAATACCTAAAAATTGGTCTGAGAATAGTTTTCAGATGGCAAGAATATAAAGGAGAAAAACTATTACCCCCACAAAAGACGCATACCATAAGCCATAAAAACGGGCAAAAACCAGAATTTATACAGGAGAACCTTTTTGATGTCGATAGTACAGCATGAATTTACCAACAATATTCTCGATATTCTCAATAATTATTTTCCAGATCTAGAAAATATAATTTTGAGTGATAGTGACGCTATAAGTAGTCACTAAATTTTAACTTGAATTTAGATGCTGAAGGTATGGTTTTTCCATTACTATTAAATCTTTCTCCAAACATAAATACACTTGCGCAATGGTTCCCGCCCATGTTCCCCCATTTGCTGACTGCTGTTTCCTTTACCATCAGGTAAAACGAGGATATTTTCCACGCAAAATCCCAACTTTTCTGCCATATCAGAAAGAATCAAATCGACTGAAATACTGACTCCAGCATAGCGAACATTATCATTTACTATAATTAGAGGTGCATTTGCTTTCATAACTCGCTTGCATTCTGCGATGACGCAAGCCATTTCATAGAAGTAACCCCGCACCATTCTGGGAATGTTTTTGTTATTTAAAATTCCCTGTTTATTTTGCTCTTCCAAGTATTGGAGGATAGCTTGCAATAATTCTTGTTGTTGGGCTATGGTTATCGTAGTTTCCCATTGAGGATTAATTTTGAGTAAGTCTTTTGGGCGATTTTCCACCGTACAACTGAGCATTTCTTGGCGGAGTTTGCTTAATTTTTGGTCATCAATACCTAGTAATGCTAATTCTAGGGCATAGGTTCTAGTATAATCGTAGCGATTGCAATAAGGTGGCGAAGTTATGACAGCATCATAGCAAGAATCTGGTAATCCTGGGATAATATCGAGACAGGAAGCAGGATGAAGATTAATTTTACCGCGCATCTTTTCTACGGCAAACAATTCTAATTGTTCGTGCTGAGGTTGCAAATCAGCGATAATTTCATTCAGCTTGGCAGAAATTGCTCGATCAAAACTCAATATTTCTCCTTTATCGAAAGGTTTGCTTGTTTGTGAGCGGTTAGCTCGATAATCCCAGCGGAGATATTGACCATCTTTGCGAGTATAACTGACAGATTCTACAATACAAAGGAGGGCAAAGTGTAAAATTGTCTGAATGCGATGGCTTTCTTCTCGCCATCGACTTATATATTGCTCAATCGCTGCTTTTGTTTCCTCTGGGTAAGCACCTTCAGTAATGCGTAATTCTGGTAATTTAGAGACAGGATATCTCGCTTCTCTATTTTCAACTTCTTGCCAAGGCTGTGCCGTTGACCAATATTTTAATCTAGAAATATCATTTTCTGTCAATCCAGATTCTAATAGATTTCTGGTGGTAATTATATTCTGTCCAATAGGAAGTAGTTCAATTCCATCTGCTTCCATACCTAATCCGCTAGCCACAAATAGAGATGTACCGCTACCAGCAAACGGATCTAAAATTCTACCTTTAGTAATTTTATAATATTGAAATAGGTACTCAACTAAAGAAGCAGAAAATGCTTCTTTATATTTGTACCAGCGATAAATGGATTTGATTTTATTTGCTTGAAAACTGACAAGGGAACGATTTAGAGATTCTTGGATAATATACTTGTTCTGGAATTTATGCCACAATTCTATCGCCAAGGGTTCAATCCCTCCTAAAGTAAATTTTTGTTGAGCTGGTAAAGCTGGAGAATTGTTAGCTAAATTTAGCACTGTATTAATTTTTTTAGCTGATTTTTTTATCTGGGAAGGATGAATTAATCAAAAATCTGAACAAAAAGTAAGGTGTGAGTAGATTTGTCGAGAAATTAACTGACAGTTGCAAACCCCTAGATCCCCCTAAATCCCCCTTAACAAGGGGGACTTTGAAATAAAATTTTCCCCCAATCCTGCCCCCATTTCTTGGTTTGAAATAAATTCTCCCCCCTTAATAAGGGGGGCTGGGGGGGATCTAAGAGTTGGCAAATACTTCGGCACTCCCTAAGCAGCAAGTTGCAAAGCTGCACCTAATCCCGCCCCCATTTCTTGGGGGGAAATTTTACCATCTTTATCGATATCTAAAGCATCGAAAACTGCATCAGTTCCCATCCACTCTTCACGGGTGATAAAGCCATCACCATCTAAATCATAGACACCAAAAATATTGGCGGCTGAATTGGCTACCACAGATGCACCATTGAGAGAATTTAGCCTTTCGGTTAAGAGGCTTTCTAATGTTTCTAAGGCTTTGCTAAATCCATGAATTCCTTCTGTTAATTTTTCTGATGCCATCTTATCTTTGGCGTGCATCTTATCGAAAGTTTCTTTGTCCATTGATATTTTTTCGATTGGTGCGGCGGCGGCTGTGGCTAGATTAAGTTTGCGGGGAAGTTCATTATTTGTCGCCTGCAATTCAGCTAATAATCCTGGGGAAATTGTCAGTAAATCGCAACCTGCTAATTCAATAATTTCGCCAATATTCCGGAAACTTGCGCCCATCACTTCGGTTTTGTAGTCAAATTTTTTGTAGTAGTTGTAAATTTGAGTTACAGACTGTACGCCGGGATCTTCTGCACTGGTATAATCTTTGCCAGTTTCTTTTTTGTACCAGTCGAGAATCCGCCCAACAAAGGGAGAAATTAGGGTAACGCCAGCTTCGGCACAGGCGATGGCTTGATGGATGCCAAAAAGTAAGGTTAAGTTACAATGGATACCTTCTTTTTCGAGGATTTCTGCTGCCTTAATTCCTTCCCAGGTAGAGGCAATTTTAATCAAAATGCGATCTCGCGAAATCCCGGCTGCTTCATACTCAGAAATGAGATACCGTGCTTTTTCCACTGTGGCTTGGGTATCGTAGGATAGTCGGGCATCGACTTCTGTAGAAACTCGCCCTGGAATAATCCCTAATATTCTCTTCCCAAAGGATACTGCCAAACGGTCAAATGCTAAAGATACTATCTCGGCGGCAGATGCACCTGCACCTGCATCCTGCTTCGCTTGCTTTAGCGTCTCATCGACAATTTCCTGATACTGCGGCATTTGTGCTGCGGCGGTAATCAATGAGGGATTGGTTGTGGCATCAATCGGTGTAAACTTTTCAATAGCTTGGATATCTCCGGTATCAGCAACTACCACTGTCATTTGGCGCAATTGTTCAAGTAATGTAGCCATAAATAAAACCTCTATTTTTCCTGCTATTCTCTGAAACAGTCAAGTTGGCGGTTTTCCCTCCTGTCGTTTCTCAGTTTAGCTAATTAATCCCTATTTATATTTCAGATTTTATAGTTAATTTATAAAGTCGATCTTAATTTTGGATGGTGTGTTAACTAGGAGCTGGGGGAGCATCCCAATGAAGGCAAAGATACTTGTTTTTGCCAAAGTTTTCACCCCCCCAGCCCCCCTTGAATAAGGGGGGAGCAAGAATACAACCTGCATTTCTTCCTGGCGCGGGATGCTCCCGGGGCTAGGGGTTAGGGGCTAGGGGCTAGGGGCTGGGGAAAGGCTATTAGCCATTAGCCGTTAATCATGAACAATTGACAATTAACCATTAACCAATTACTTTTCATCCAAAGTCTCTACTCCCAACCATCCTTCAGGTACTCCATATTTTTGATATTTTTCGCAGCGAGAAATATAGAGGGTTGCGGCTTTATCTTGAGGGTTAACATGTAAAATATCCTGAAACATTTGTTTAGCAGTATCAAAGTTTTGTCGATAATAAAAAACAATTGCTTCTTCAAATATAGTCTGAGTCTCTGCCTTGAGCTTTTTCAGTCGATCCGAATCTCCAGAATAGACTTCAAAAATAGCTACAGCAGCATTTTTTCCCTTAACTTTAACTCTATCCAGAAACCGATAGCTGTAGTTGTCCAGATCGTTTAAACTATAGAGGGTATTTTCGCTAATCGCAATACCCGCACCATAAAGTTTAGTTAATCCTTCTAGACGGGAGGCGAGATTAACTGCATCCGAAATAACTGTACTTTCCATCCTTTCTTTTTCGCCAATCGTACCTAGCATTAAATTTCCTGTATGTAACCCCACGCCAATGGCAATGGGAAGGTATCCTTTTTTCTGGCGATGTTGATTGTAAATTGCTACTTGTTTTTGCATTTCAATTGCACCGGATACGGCATCGTCTGATGAATGGGGAAATAGCGCCATCACGGCATCGCCAATATATTTATCAATGAAACCATTATGGGCGCGAATTACTGGGCTGACTCGATTCAGATAACTATTGAGAAAGTTGAAGTTATCTTCTGGTGACATCCCTTCTGATAAGGTGGTAAAGGAACGAATATCGGAAAAAAGAATTGTCATGTTTTTCTGGATTTGATCGCCGAGTTTGACATCAATGATACTTTCCCTACCTAGAAATTTGAGGAAATTGTGAGGTACAAATCTCCCGTAAGCGGCGTTGATTTTGGCAAGGCGGATATGAGTTTCGATTCTAGCTAGTAATTCATTTTTGATAAAGGGTTTGGTAAGATAATCATTGGCTCCTAACTCGAAGGCTTGGACTAAATCTGTGGTACGATCTTTAGCTGTGAGCATGACGATGGGTAATTCGACGGCGGGAAATTTTTCTCGCACTTTTTGACAGACTTCATAACCTGTCATCCGGGGCATCATGATATCAAGTAAGATTAAGTCTGGCTTGAATCCACTGTCAATAATTGCTAAAGCTTCGATCCCATTACTGGCTTGTGTGATGCCATAATTTTGGAGAGATAGATTGTTTACCAATACTTGGAGGTTCATGGGTTCGTCATCGACGATTAAGATTTTAAATTCGCCCCTTTCTCCCGATAATATTTGAGGATATATTGAAATTTCTTCTGTTAATTCAATGGGAATATTAATGGGTATTTCTGGGGCTATTTTTTGATTGGTGGGGACAGTATTTTCTGAGATAGGTAAGGTAAAGGTAAAACGGGAACCTTCACCAACTCTTGATTCGACATAAATTTTTCCACCATGTAATTCCACAAGCTGTTTGGTAATTGCTAAACCTAAACCTGTACCTCCATAAACTCTAGCGGTGGAAGTATCTGCTTGTTCAAATGATTCAAAAATTTTCTCTATTTTATCAAGAGGAATACCAATCCCTGTATCGGAGATAGTGATGGCTATTTGGTTATTGATTCTTGATTGTTGGTTATTGGTTATTTCTCGTGCGTTATTCTCCCCATTTTCCACAACTACTTCTGCCGAGATTTCTATTTTGCCTGATTCAGTAAATTTAATAGCATTACCGATAAGATTTTGGAGGATTTGTTGCACTCTATTCTCATCAGCATCGACTAGAGGTAAATCTGGCGAGATCGCATTTATCAATTGTAATGGCTTTTTGCCAATCGTAGCCTGAGATAGCGCAATCGCAACATCGGCAATTTCGCGCATCCCTAATGGCTTGGTTTTCAGCTCGATGGTTTTATGTCTCAGTTGGGAGAAATCCAGAATATCGTTGACTAAATTCGATAGTCTTCTCCCGGCATATATAATTGTATTCAGATTGGCATTGGCTCTGTCTGGTAATCTACCCGCCGCACCATCAATTAGGGATTCTGCAATACCAATAATACCATTGAGCGGTGTCCGGAGTTCGTGAGAAGTATTAGCGATGAATTCATCTTTTAGTTGATTCAAATTATGCAATTCGGTATTTTGAGCTTCCAGAGTAGTGAAAGATTCCTCTAGTTGACTTGCCATACTATTAAAGGCATTTGCTAAAATACCTAATTCATCAGATCTTTCTAAATTAATTTTTCGATCGAATTTTCCTTCAGAAAGAGCAAGCGCCGCATCTTTTAGCTCCATAATTGGGAAAACAATCCAACGCGATGTAATAAAGCCAACAATCGTAGCAACAGCCAAAGCAATTAAACATAATATAGTAGTAAGTCGGACATTAGCATCAATTCGATCCATAAAATCTGATTCCGGGATAACTACCACAATCAGCCAGTCTATCCCAAACTTATCTTGCCAAGGTGTAACTTGGACAAATTGCCGTTCCTTGCCAAGGGTAAAATCTAAAAATTCTCGCGATTTAATATTATTGATATTACCAAAACTCTGATTTAAACTCTCAACAGTACCCCTAATTAAAGGATTGCTACTTTCAGATGCCTTTAGCCGTTGGGCTTTACCATCTTTGAAGATAGAAGGAGGATCTTTAGTCGAACTAGCAACTAATAATCCCGAACGATCTACAATAAAAGTCTGTCCACTTTTACTAATTTTTAACTTATGGAGAAAATCGCTAATTTCCGAAAGAATCAGATCCACACCAATCACACCAATCAATTTGCGATCGCGATTGTAAACAGGATAGCTAGACGAAATCGATAAAACCTCTGGTTTATCTTGCCACTGATAAATTTGACTCCAGACAGGTTTACCTGCACGGGCAGCATCAGCATACCAACTTTCTCGGGCAACCCTATAGTCTTCCACCAGAAACTCTTTTAATTTGCCGCGACTGTTTTCATTATCAGTTGTATAAATAGATGTACCGCGTGAATTTTTCAATCTCTCATTAACAACAATACTCCCATCCGCCAAACGTTCAACACCAATAAATTCTCCATCATCACTACCAAAATTAATATAGCCAACATCAAACATCTGGATTTGTTTTAAAAACAAACGTTCAGTTTCCCGAATATTTTTCGAGTTAATTAATCCTAATTGGATTGCCTCCAAATTAATTTGATTAATCTGATGAGGAATCTCTAGATAGTTATCCAGTTTATGCTCAATGCGATCGCTAATTTGTTCTCGTAGTTGGCTAGAAAGCTCGTTAACTGCTTCCTTACCACTGCGAGATGAGAGATATCCCACCAATCCCACAACCGTGAAAATCTGGATCGCAAAAGGCACCACCAGGATGTAACGGATGGGTACTTTACCAGAAACTTTGGCAATCAAGCGATTGAGGGATGGAATGAACATAGCAGGGATAGATTATAAAGGGTTTTGGTAAAAAAAAAGTAAAGTTGTCTGGCTCCTTAATCCGACCCAAATTGTCAGAGATTCAGGGTATATTTGTCAGGGATGATATTATAATAGACATCACATCAGGCTCGGAACCACCTAGAGCCTTAATTAACAAATATCTTCTAAGATAGACGATCGCAGGGGATGTCACGATCCCAACTCCTTTCACATCTACCATCCATGACTAGATCCGGATTTCTCGCCAATGTCAGTTACCAGTTATGAATACCTCTATTGCCAAAAATGCTAACGGCTAATAGATAATTGCTAATTTTGATTTTTTGATGGGAGTATTAGACATTAGCCACCACCATCCCATTAGGAAATAATTCCTAACTTAGGTTAACTGAAAAAACTACCAATTTTTTCCGAAATCCGCTTCCACCCCTGAATAAAGATATGTATCCTTATCCTTTTGCCGAGGAATCATGCTGGGGAATATGCTGGAGCAACTACCATCAACAGAAAAGTTACTACTGGAAATTGCCAGTCTCCGTCAAGAAATCGAAATTCTTCAGCAGGAAAAAGCTGACTTAGAAATTTTACTCGACACCATGACGGAACATTCTGACGTAGTTGAATCTCAACTACAAAATCAGGCAGACGAAACCATTAAAGAAAGCGAAAAAAGGCTAAGACAATTCCTAGAAGCTATGCCCCTAGGTATCCTTGTACTCCACGTTACAGGGGAACTTTATTATGCCAATCCCATTGCCAAAAAATTAGCCGTAAAAAAACTAGTTCCCAGATTTCAAGCCAATGAGTTACCAGATTTTTATCCAATGTATAAAATTGGCACTAATCGAGTATATCCCCTAGAAAACTTCCCATTAATCAAAGCATTACAAGGCAAAAATACCACAATCGATGATATTGAAATCCGTCATCATAATTACACTATCCCCTTAGAAGTCAAAGGAACACCAATATTTGATGACAAAGGCAATATTGTTTTTGCGATCGCAATTTTTCAAGACATCACGGAGCGGAAAAAAGCTGAAGCTGAATCCCTCAGATTTACCAACGAACTTTTTGAACTCAACCAATCATTATCCCGATTTGTCCCCCGCCAATTTCTGCAATTATTAGATAAAAAAAGCATTGTCGATATCCAATTAGGAGATCAAACGCACAAAGAAATGTCAGTCTTATTCTCCGACATCCGCGACTTCACCACCCTTTCTGAAACTCTAACTCCCACAGAAAATTTCCAATTTATTAATTCCTATTTAAGCTGCATGGAGCCAGCAATTATCCACAATAATGGATTCATCGATAAATATGTAGGCGATGAAATTATGGCACTATTTAGTGGCTGTGCTGATGATGCAGTCAAAGCCGGAATTGCCATGTTAAATCAACTCACTCAATACAATCAATATCGGAAAAAATCTGGTTATGTCCCCATTAAAATTGGGATTGGCATTAACACAGGCTCCCTCATGCTAGGGACAATCGGTGGCGCATCTCGTATGGATAGCACCGTAATTAGCGATACCGTCAACTTAGCTTCCCGTTTGGAGGGATTAACCAAAGAATATGGCCTATCTTTATTGATTTCTCACCATACTTTTTCTATGCTCAAAGATGCCAATGACTATTCCTTCCGCTTGATTGATAGATTGAAAGTCAAAGGAAAATCAGTAGCAGTAAGTGTCTACGAGATTTTTGATGCCGATTTACCGGAAATTAGAGAGTATAAATTAATCTCAAAAACCATATTCGAAAAAGCAATTTTACACTACAATTTAGGCAATTTCGCCCAAGCCATTTCTCTCCTAGAAAGTTGCCTCAACCTCAACCCACAAGATTCAGTTGCCCTTATCTATTTGAAGCGCTGTCAAAGTCAGATGTGAGGATAAGCTGTTGGATGTTATAAAGCTAAACTACATATTTTATTAGTCTTAATAGCTAATGCGGTAGCCTAACCGCTCCTCAACATTTTTAACTCACAGAATTCCCAAACCTCCCCAACAATTCATCAACCGATAATTCAGCTAACTGCGATAACAACAACTTCAAATCCTCCAGAGATAAAGCCAGTAAACTTGGAATAACATTAGTCAAACGCTCATCCAATTCACCAAAACGCATCCTCAAAACAC
>DOIX01000213.1 GCA_003511885.1 Cyanobacteria bacterium UBA11153 | reverse complement strand
ATTAGAGGCGTACCGATCGCAAATCCAATCGATGTTATTGATGAGTTTAATCATCTGGGAGGTTATCTAAGTGCGATAAAGGAGTTGTTTTAATTGCTCCTTCATGGCATCTTTACTAAATAGAGCAAGAGCTTCCGATCGCAACCACTCGCCATTACAACGTCGATCCTCGCCTTTGAGAATTTCTATACAAGCTGCGGCGACTGCATCTGGGCTACGATGGGGGACTTGCCAACCCACCCTACCATCTTGAAGAGGATCCGCAGAGCCATCTGCATCACCAGATAGTACTGGCTTACCGCAAGCCATCGCTTCTAAATAGACAATCCCAAAACCTTCTTGAGAGGGCATAATATAGGCATCAGCAACTCGGTAATGTTCCGCTAATTCCTCAGTGGGGACGAATCCAGCAAAAACAACGCGATCCCGAACCCCTAAGTCAGTAGCCAGTTTTGCCAATCTGGGTTGGTCGTCACCTCTACCAATTACCAAATATTTTACCTCTGGGAAAACTTTAGCGATCGCGCCGAGCGCCCGAATCGTCACATCCACTCCCTTATAGATATCGCCAGACCACAACCGTGCTACTGTCATTAATACCTTCGCCCCCTCAAGACCATATTTTTCTATCAGTCTGGGTGATTTTGGTCCAGGGGTAAAGGTATCGCCATCAACCATACAAGATAAAATCTTAATTTTATTAGAATCCAGGTTATTGGCAGCACAAGCGCGATCCCGACTGTAACGGCTAATCGTCCAAATCTCTGCTGCTGATGCTAAAGCTTGTTGCTGAAGATTCGGTAATCGCTCCCAAACTTCCTTACCATAAGTCAAGACTGTATAAGGAATACCCAATGGCTGACAGATAATCTGAGTTAGGGGCGCTAGATTAATATGACCGCAGAAAACATGGTTTGGACGTTTTTGCCATAGACAGTAGAATAAGGTTGCCGAAAACTTCAGACGTTCTTTATAAGGATTCGTCCTTTTTAGGTAGTGAAACTTGAAGGGGGGAACATCAAAAGGATTTTGGCAATTCTTACCATCTCTGAGTAAAAATACTTCGACCGTTTTGAGATTAACAGTTTGGGATTCCAGTGACAGATATGCTTGCAAAATATTTTTGACGTAAGACTGAATACCGCCTTCAGCTTCAAAAACCTGTATAAAAGTAAATACATGATTCAATGTGGCACGACTTGAGTATGTCAATTTTTTTTTCGCCTCTATTAATCAACCAGTTTGCTCAATCGTTCCCAATTTTTGTTTCCTAAACAGGGGCTACCTCGATCGGGATAGAGTATATATAATTTTCTACAGCACCATGAATCCCTATTCCGGGAAATCATATCATGTACTTAGGTTGCTATAATTTATTACTGCAATTTACGCCTGAAATTGTCCCAGTAGCTTTAAGTTACTACTCAAACAATTTCAGGCGTAAAAGTTAAAGAATTCTTGTCTTAAAACAAACCCAAAGTCACCGATTAAGTGAGTGGGAAGGTAGCACCAATACCCAGCCAGATGGTGAAGAAAGTCCCAAATAGAAATACTGCCATCGCTACTGGACGACGGAATGGATTTTGAAACTTGTTGACGCTTTCGATAAAAGGAACCAGGAGCAAACCTACAGGAATTGAGGCCATTAATGAGATCCCTAACAATTTGTTAGGAATAGTCCGCAGAATTTGGAAAGATGGATAAAGATACCATTCTGGTAAGATTTCCAGGGGGGTAGCAAAAGGATCGGCAGGTTCGCCAACTAGCGCTGGATCGAGTACAGCTAAACCAATGCACAGAGCAATACTTCCCATAATTACCACAGGGAAGATATAGAGAAGGTCATTAGGCCAAGCTGGTTCGCCATAATAGTTATGACCCATCCCCTTGGCAAGTTTCTCGCGCAATACAGGATCGCTCAGATCTGGCTTTTTAATAGTTGCCATTGTTGGATTGTTCTCCTCAAATAAAATTCAGCAGGTTGGTTATTGTTTATTAGTTTTGCTTGTTGGTTTTGCTTGTTGGTTATTGGTTATTCATTATTAGTTTTGATTGTTATTTTTTTTGCCATATTACCAACAACTAATCAACTAACAAGGAACAACCGATAACCAACAACCGATCGAAAAACAACCAACAAACGATCGAAATTTATAACGGACCGGAAATACCCTGCTTGCGAATCATGAGAAAGTGCATCAACATGAATACAGCAATAAACCAGGGCAAAACAAAGGTGTGGAGACTGTAGTAGCGAGTTAGAGTTGCTTGACCTACACTAGTACCACCCCGCATCAGTTCAACAATGGTGGAACCCACAATCGGAATTGCTTCGGGAACTCCGGACACAATTTTCACAGCCCAGTAACCTACTTGGTCCCAAGGGAGTGAATAGCCAGTTACGCCAAAGGATACTGTAATCACAGCGAGAACCACACCAGTCATCCAAGTGAGTTCGCGAGGTTTCTTGAATCCACCTGTCAGGTAAACCCGGAAGACGTGCAAAATCATCATCAGTACCATCATGCTAGCTGACCAGCGATGGACGGAGCGGATGAGCCAGCCGAAGTTTACATCTGTCATGATGTACTGGATCGATGAAAATGCTTCTGCTACTGTAGGCTTGTAGTAGAAGGTCATGGCAAATCCAGTCGCGAACTGGATTATAAAACAAGTGAGGGTAATCCCACCAATACAGTAAAAAATGTTAACGTGGGGAGGCACGTATTTGGAGCTAACGTCGTCGGCTAATGCCTGAATTTCCAGACGCTCCTCAAACCAGTTAAATAATTTTGAGTCGGTAACCTGCTTAGAAAACATGAAGCCAGAATTCCTAGAGGGATATTGCTGTTATTGATTTTAATGGAAAATGGGTAATGGCACAGCGGATCTCGGTATGGGGAATAGGGATTCCCTTACTCTCTGTTACTGCCCATAACCCAGGACAGACATTTCGCCTCTCCTCTCCAGTCGGTTGATTCCCGAACGACAGGGTGTCATTGGGGTATATTTTAAGATTAGAGTTACGGGGTTTCGACACCACTGAGTATGTGGCGAAGTTAACAAACTTCTATCTTAATCAGAAATGTAACATAACTTGACAAGGAAAAGGAATAGGAAACCTTACGCTTCGTCTATTGAGACGACGGCAAATAGCAGCAAGATATACCCACCAGAGAATATGAGACTTGATTCATTAATGGCTAATGGTAAATTTGTCAATATCTGAAGTGAAATTTTTAGTGATGCGCAAACGAGCTTTTTGGGTTGGATTCTTATTAGTCTGTCAAATTGTCTTTTTCTCCCCTTGGTTGACACCGACGGCTTGGGCATTTACTGACAATCAACAGCTTTACTCCGAAGCATGGCGGATTGTCGATCGCGCTTATCTGGATGATACCTTTAACCATCAAAACTGGTGGTTAGTACGTCAAAATGCTCTAAAAAAGCCGCTGAAGGATCGTGAGGCAACTTACGGTGCAATTAGAACTATGTTAGAAAGTCTAGACGATCCTTTCACTCGGTTTTTAACACCAGAAGAATACCGTAGTTTGAAGGTCAATACTTCTGGGGAACTTTCAGGGGTAGGATTGCAAATTTCTGTTGATAGCGAGACAGGTATATTGGAAGTGGTAGCACCAATTGCTGGCTCTCCCGCAGATAAGGCAGGAATTCGCTCGCGCGATCGCATTCTGGAAATTGATGGTACTCTGACATCACAATTATCTCTGGATGAAGCAGCCGCGAGGATGCGGGGAAAGGCTGGTACTAAGGTAACCCTGAAAATTCAGGCTAGGGAAGGGGAAATCAAGTCTATTCCTCTGGTACGGGATACGATCTCTCTTAACCCAGTTTATGCGGTTTTGGACAAGCAACCTGATGGTTTTCCGGTTGGTTATATTCGCCTGACTCAGTTTAGCGCTAATGCTCCGAGCGAATTAAAACAGGCGATCGCTAAACTGGAGGATGAGGGGGCTGATGCCTATATTCTGGATTTGCGCAATAATCCTGGTGGTTTATTACAGGCTGGTATTGACATTGCCAGTTTATGGTTGGATCGAGGTACGATTGTCTATACTGTGAATCGCGAAGGAACGATGGGCAGTTTTGAAGCCGATGGAGTTGTTTTAACTAAGGATCCTTTGGTGGTTTTAGTTAATCAGGGTACTGCTAGTGCTAGCGAAATTCTGGCTGGGGCTTTGCAAGATCGAGGTAGAGCTAAACTGGTAGGTGAGAGAACTTTTGGGAAGGGTTTAATTCAGTCTTTATTTGATTTGTTTGATGGCTCTGGATTAGCGGTAACTGTGGCTAAATACGAGACTCCTAATCATCGAGATATCAATAAGTTGGGTATTGAGCCAGATGTGGAGGTTCCTTTGGAATTGATCGAGAATGATCATGTTGTGATGGTGTCAGATAGTCAATATCAAGCTGCCTTACAACTGTTAAACTCAGATTCAGTATTAACAGCAGATGCCAGGTAAAAGACTCTATGGTAGGGAATGTCCAAAACTCAATCTTGCTTAGAATTAGGGCTTGCTGTATAAA
>DOIX01000151.1 GCA_003511885.1 Cyanobacteria bacterium UBA11153 | reverse complement strand
CCTTGGCTAAGACTGGCTAGGGGCAAGAATCGCCCTTGGCTAAGACTTACTGGGGATAAGACTTGCTAGGATTAAGACTCCCTGGGAGTCACATTCAAAAAAACCGAGATAACAACAGATAAATCAAACGAAACAGGGCAGTAACTGCGATCGCGCCTGCTCCTGCCAAAACTCCTACTACTATAACTAAAGGGAATTGTATCCCAACTCGCAAAGCTGGGATCAGCATCAGCGCCAGAGTGATACCAGCAACAATTGGTAAATCTTTCCCTTCCAGCCAGCGGCGATATTGAACAAAAATCAATCCTCCCATAATTCCCCCTAACAATCCCATACTAATGCCCGAAATACCTAAAAAGCTTTTCAGTGCAATAAATATTAATCCACCTTCAAATCCACTAAAAGCAGCGCTAACTAAAATTTCTGATATAGAAAAGCGAGGTTGTTTGACTGGGGATTGGGAAGGGGGATTGGGTACTGGCGGTTGATTAGGTGGAGTAGGAATGGGTGTCGAAGGTAATGGCGATTGAGTAACTGGAGGTAATGTGGTGGGAAAATGACTCAATGATGGTGATGAAGATGGTGGTTTCAGGGCATCAATAACTTCTCGAGCAGATTGAAAGCGTTGATTTGGGGCAGATAGGAGCATTCGCTCTAAAATATTAGCTAAATTATTGCTAACTTGAGTATAATTTTTCCATTCAAAACTATTATTATAGGGGTTATACAACTCATCTGGTTCTTTACCAGTTAGCAAGACAATTGCCGTTACTGCCAGAGCATATAAATCAGTTGATGGAAAAACTGTTGAACCAGACATTTGCTCTGGCGGAGCAAATCCTGGAGAATAAATTCCTGTAGATTTCCTAGATGATGATGTTCCACCTCCTGCTGTTACCTGCTTAACTGCACCGAAATCCAATAGATACAAAGTGCCATTGCGATGGCGCATAATATTAGAAGGTTTAATATCTCTATGAATCGAACCATTTTCATGAACAAATTTAAGTACTTTCAGAATTTCTCCTAATACTTCTAATATTTGCTCTTCTGTCAAAACTCCTGTATTAACTAATTCTTCCTCTAAAGTTTGTCCATCAATAAATTCTTGGACTAAATAAAAAAATTGATCGTCCTTATTAGATTGTAAACTTTTAACAGTTAAAGGGAAAAAAGCATATAAATCGGGAATTTGAGGATGAGTAGTTCCCAATTGCTCTAAAACCTCTGCCTCTCGCTCAAACAAACTTTGGGCAATAGCAAGCTGTTGGGGACTCAAGTCCCCGGCAGGCTGAAATTGCTTGACCACACAATAACGCATTTTCGGAGTATAGCGATCGCGAGCCAGAAAAGCTGCGCCGAAACCGCCCTGTCCTAGTAGCGTTGAGGGAAGATAACGACCTGCTAAAATTAGGGGCATCCCGCAACTAGTACAGTATTTTTGTTGGGCTGTCTGAAGCGTTTCTTTACGATCTAGTTCCGCAAAGATATTTAGGGGGCGCTGGCAGCCGGGACGGGTGCAGTGAATCTCCATGTTCGACAAAGCGTAGGTAAAATAACAACTAAGCTACTAAACATTTTCTGTTTATTACATCAGCAACCCCAAGACTCAATCCACCTAAATTGGGATGGTTAACTTTCAGGTTCAGAAGCAGTACCATTAAGTTTAGGTGGAGGAATAGGAGATGAAGGGGCTGGTGTTTCTTTCCAGCCAGGAGGAGCAAACTCAGGTAAAATCTCCCGGCTAAAAGCTTCAGCAGCTTTGGAACGATAACGATGGGGATTGACAATTAAAGATAGGATCCTCTTCACTACTACACCTTCAATATTAGCTTGGTACAATACACCCATTTCTAACTCTTTCTCAATCGCCGAAATTGAAACAAAAGCAGCACCTAAACCAGCTTGGACAGCATTTTTGATCGCCTCAATCGAGTTAAGTTCCATCTCCACCTTAAGACGGCGGGTATCAATACCGCAGCGACTTAACACCTGATCGATCACCTTGCGAATCGTAGATTGAGAATCTAAAGCAATAAACTGTAACTTGTACAAGTCATCTCTTTGGATTGTAGCCACTTTCGTGAGAGGATGAACGGCAGGCAAAATTAGTGCCAATTCATCTTCCGAGTAAGGCATAATATGTAAAGTTTCCTGAAGTTCCGTCGGGACTTCACCCCCAATAATTGCCAAATCAACCTGTCCGTTAGCGACACTCCAAGAAGTACGACGAGTTGAGTGAACCTGCAATTGCACGGAAACATCAGGATACTTCTGTCGAAATAATCCAATCATCCGAGGTAAAAGATAAGTACCAGTCGTTTGAGAAGCCCCCACAATGAGGGTTCCCCCTTGAAGATGTTGCAAATCCTCAATAGCGCGACAGGTTTCCTGACAAAGAGTCAGGATTTTTTCCCCATAACTGAGGAGGAGGTGTCCTGCTTCCGTCAGTTGGGCGCGCCTTCCCCCTCGATCGAATAATGGTACATCCAATTGCCGTTCCAAATTTTGCACTTGCAGACTCACGGCAGGTTGGGAAACATAAAGACTATCAGCAGCTCTTTTGAAACTTCCCTCAGCAGCAATAGCTTTGAGAATCCGGAGTTGATCGAGGGTGAAAGGAAGGTCAGACATATTAACTACACTATGGGAGAAAAAGCGTGGAAGGCAACCCAAAACAATCTCGAATGTAAGTTGTTCACTCGATCCGAAGACGGGATTGCAGAAAACGAACGTGCGAACCTCTGCTGAAATTGACAGTAACACAACAAGGGATCAAGTCGAATATATGTCCATTAAGAGAGTTTCCATACTCCTGTCGCTAATCTGCCTGAAACCTGGATCCGATCCTTATGACACTACAATTATTGTCAATTGTTGCTAGGATCTAATGTCGGAAGAATCTCTGGCAATTTTGAAGCAGGTTTTATGAGGGTATCAACTTGGCTTAACTCCAGTCACCTGGTCATGGTAGGTTTACTATTGGGATTTGCGATCGCGCACAGTGGGTTGGCAGCCCTTCGTCCCTGGGGAGAAGAGAAAATTGGTGCTAGGTTATATCGTGTTGTCTTTGCCCTTGTCAGTCTTCCCCTTGCGGTTATCCTCATCGTTTACTTTTTCAATCACCGCTATGATGGGATTCAGTTATGGCAACTTCAGGGAATTCCTGGTATTCAATCTATTGTCTGGATCCTTTCGGCAATTTCCTTTGTCTTTCTCTATCCTGCCACCTTTAACTTACTGGAAATTGCTGCCATTCAAAAACCTCAAGTCCATCTCTACGAGACAGGCATCATCCGCATCACCCGCCACCCGCAAATGGTGGGGCAAGTAATCTGGTGTATCGCCCACACCCTCTGGATTGGCACTACATTTACCCTGGTTACCTCTATCGGATTAGTACTACATCATCTTTTTGCAGTATGGCATGGCGATAGACGGATGTTATCTCGCTACGGTGAAGCGTTTGAGTTGGCTAAAACCCGTACCTCTGTTATTCCCTTTCTCGCTATTCTTCAGAAACGCCAAACTCTCAAACTTGAAGAATTTCTTCGCCCATCTTATCTGGGAGTGATGGGGTTCATCGGATTGCTCTGGTGGGCGCACCCTTGGTTAATGGAAACCACAGGAAAAGTTCCGTGGTAGGGGGAATGGGGAATATTCCCCTAATATTTGCCATTTCTCCTCTTTTCGAGATCGGAAGATCCCAAATAGCGGTAGCATGATCCCAAAGATAAAAACTAGTTATATTTTTGAGGGATCGAGATGCTGTCTGTTAACGAGCGGAATTTTACACGAGAAGTTTTAGAAACCTCCTCAACCGTTGTTGTAGATTTTTGGGCACCCTGGTGTGGTTTGTGCCGCCTGATTAATCCTTTACTCCAGGAATGCCAGAATCAAGGAAACGATGCCTCTAGCGCGTCAAGCCATCGCGTTAAAGTTGTCCGGGTGAATGCAGATAATAATCTTAAGCTAACCAGTCAATATCAAATTAAATCCTTACCTACCTTGCTTGTGTTTAAAGATGGCGATTTGATTCAACGACTCGAAGGTTTTCGCGGGCGGGAGGAGTTGCGGATAGCTTTGCAAAATATCAGGGAAATTGCTTTACCCAAGTCTCCAGAAATATTGGGTAAAGCTGCTACATCCAAGGTTTTACAAAATTCGGGGCATAAGGCAGCTTAAGTAATGGGGCATGGCATAGCGAATGCCCTAGTGGGGAGTAGGGATAGAAAACATTTCTTCCTTGTCTCCCCCATTTCTGGTATCTGTTGTTTAATTTGCTTAAAGTGGCTGGGTATAACCGAGAGCGGCTTTAACTTTGGCTAAAATGGGATTTGCGATCGCTTCTGCCTGCTCGCGCCCTGCTTTAAGTACTGATTCCAGATAATTTTTATCTGCCATCACCTCTTGATATTTATCTTGAATTGGTTTAAGTGCAGTAATTGTGGTTTCGGTTAACAATGGTTTGAATTTTCCCCAACCCATATCTTGACATTCGGCGGCTACGGTTTCCTTGGTTTTTCCTGAAAGTAACATGTATAGTGTTAGTAAATTATTACATTCTGGACGTTCCGGATTATCGAATTCTAATCCTTTAATGGGATCGGTTTTGCAACGCTTAATTTTCTTGGCAATCTCTTCTGGAGAATCAAGCAAATTAATCCGGCTTAACTCGGAAGGATCTGATTTAGACATTTTGCGCGTACCATCCACCAAACTCATTACTCTCGCACCTTCTTGACGAATCAATGGTTTTGGTAATTTAAGAACTGGGTTTTCTTTAGTACCAAATCGATCGTTTAACCGAATTACCAAATCCCGAGTGAGTTCAATATGTTGCTTTTGATCTTCACCTACAGGAACTAAATCCGCATCATAAAGTAGAATATCGGCAGCCATTAATACGGGATAATCTAGCAATCCTACACTGACATTTTGTCCTTGTTTTAGTGCTTTTTCCTTAAATTGGATCATCCCTTCCAGCCAATTTAACGGAGTAATACAGTTAAGTAACCAAGCTAATTCGCTATGGGCTGAGACATGAGACTGGATGAAAATAGTCGAATATGCTAAGTCAATACCGCAAGCTAAATAAAGTGCCGCGATTGTATAAGAATCCTGTGCCAGAGTTTGCGGATTGTGAGGCACCGTAATGGCATGTAAATCTACCACACAGAAAAAATTATCATACTGACTTTGACCCTCCACCCAATTACGAATCGCTCCCAGATAATTGCCGAGGTGAAGATTGCCAGTAGGTTGAACTCCAGAGAGAACGCGCAGTTTATCCATTAAATTCAGTTAAATCCTCGTACCAGAACGATCGCTAAAGTCAATTTTGCCATTACCCGAGCTTCTTGACCAACTCTCCATTAGCTGTTGCTAGCCGCTTTCCCCATATCACCTGAGTTTGGAGTTAGGAGTATGCACCAACGGTGTTTTCCCTTGACTTTTTTCATGCTAGTTACCAAAATTTCGCTCGTAATATCGATTTCTTACCTAAGAGATTCGATTTTAAAATGCTGTAAAGCTTTTGTTTACTGGCTTTCAGCTTCGGCTCTTTCATCGAACACAGGTAGGTTATATCGAGTCAAAGCTTCAGGGCATCCCTTCTCCCACTCCCCATCAGGGCATCTGCTGTCCCACTTCCCCATTCCCCCAGAAATTTTCCATAGTCGATCAAAATAAGTTAAACTTAATATTACTTAACGATCCGGGTCTTCCGGAACGGGGTAGTCAGCGAATCAAAATAGCTGAAAGGAATTTAATGATTTAGGGCAAAATCGCCCTTATATGAGGTAATTAGACTGATAATGGCTCAAATTCAGTTTTTTAAAGGGATTGACGAAGAAGTTGTACCAGATGTACGCCTAACTCGCTCTCGCAGTGGAAATAACGGTACAGCCACATTTTATTTTGATAAACCGAAAGCGATCGATCCTAGCAGAAACGATGAGATCGTGGGGATGTATCTGATTGATGAAGAAGGGGAACTGATAACGCGAGAGGTCAAGGGGAAGTTTATCAACGGACAGGCTGTAGCCCTAGAAGCAATGATTGTAATGAAATCTAGCGAGGAATGGGATCGTTTTATGCGTTTTATGGAACGCTATGCTGAATCTCATGGTTTGGGCTTCTCTAAGGCTTGATTGGGTAATGGAGAATGGAGAAGAAGGAATGGGGAGTGGGAAAAAACTAATTCCTGAAAACTCAATGACACCACAGCCTCACCCTGACTCAAGCCACAGGATGGTAAACTGTGCAGTTATTACAGTGAGCGATACGCGATCGCAACCAACCGATCGCAGCGGTCAAACTATACAAAAATTACTACTTGAGGCTGGTCATGGAGTAATTGTTTACAGGATTATCCCAGACGAACCAACCCTCATCCAAGATTATCTTCAAGAACTGGCTCAACGTTCTGATATTGAGGCAATTATTTTTAATGGCGGTACTGGGATTGCCCCAAGAGATACTACTTATGATGCTCTCGTCACCTTGCTGGACAAGACTTTACCGGGATTTGGTGAAATATTTCGCTATCTAAGTTACCAGGAAATCGCCTCTCGCGCGATCGCGTCGCGCGCGATTGCAGGCATCTATCAGAGCAAACTCGTCTTCTCTATTCCTGGTTCTACAGGTGCTGTTAAACTAGCCCTCTCTCAGATTATCATCCCCGAACTCGTTCACCTCATTACGCAGTTGGGTATAGCAAGGGACTAGGGGCTAGGGGCTAGGGAAGAAAGTCGGAAAATCAATGGTTTCAGGAATCGAGAACGCCTTAACCGCCCTGGCGGTTGCTATAAGTCCCACACTGATACTTAGGGTTTGCTGAAAAAGCCTATAAAGCGAATCTATGTGCTACACAGCTTACCTTATGAGAGTTTCACCCGTTGCTTCCTTTTCGGATACTCAGGGATTTCCTACAATCAGGCCAGGTTTTTGAACAAAAAGATTTAAAATCCTTGGACTTGAGAAAGCCAAAAATGCTTGAAATCCTTTGCTGGCATACCTTCTTTCTTTATACAG
>DOIX01000040.1:14076-16772 GCA_003511885.1 Cyanobacteria bacterium UBA11153 | reverse complement strand
GGGCGAAGCATAAGGGATATCCAGATTTCTGATTTTTCCGTGAAATTGTCGCCCTTATGCTTCGCCCCTACAAAATACTACAAGTTAATACAATGTTTTTTGGAGATGTCTATTTTAATTATAACGAGTCTCGATCGCTATGAGGAATGAAGGTTCGAGAGTTCCGCCTTAAGTTGAATTTCCTTAACACAAGTACAACAAAAGAGAAGATAAATATTGTTAGCGGGTGTGCAGCAAACCATCTATCTGTAGGGTATCCTGCGCGAAAGCTAACGCACCATCCACTATTGGTAGCGTCACGATCTAAGTCCTATATATAATCTAGCTGGATAACTTTGGTTAGTCATGAATAATGACAGGGGTTCCCACCGATGCCCAATTAAATAACCAACGGGCATGATTTACCGCCACATTTACACAACCGTGACTGACAGGTGTGCCAAAACGACGATGCCAGAAAGCCCCATGAATGGCGTAACCTCCATCGTAATACATCGTATAGGGAACATTGGGGACATCGTAGCCCTGACCTTGCATCCGATCTGTGCGATGCTTAGATTTAATCGTGAAGATGCCTTGACGAGTTGGGGTAGATTTTTTGCCAGTAGAGACAATCACGGCATAAACTTGAAATCCACCTTCCCAGGCAATCAGTCGTTGATTGGTTAAATCAACAGAAATCCAGCGATTGTTTGAACTTTGTAACTCCGTTATTTTCTCTGTAATCTCTTCCTGAAGTGGGGCTGAAAAAGTCGGTGTTGCCGAAATCTCCAATAGGGTTAGAGTGAGGAGAGCAGATGCTAAGAATGCTCGAAAATTACGCACCCAGTTATCAGACATAATCCTTTTCACCGTTAAAATCTTACTTGGGGAGTAGGGAGTAAGCAGTAGGGAGTAGATTAGTCATTAGTCATTGGTTGTTGGTTGTTGGTTATTGGTTTTAAACAAAGGACTAATGACAAAGGACTAATGACTAATTGGTCATTAGCGATTGATTCAGACTTTGAGCCAGTTGGGTAATTCCATCCCAATTCCCAGCTTCAACAAATGCTTTGGGAAATAAATCTCCTGATAAACCAACTGCGATCGCGCCGGAGGCAATAAATTCCCGAGCATTCCCCATATTAACGCCTCCGGTGGGAATTAGAGGAATATGACCCAGAGGACCTTGCAAAGCTCTGATATAATTTACTCCACCTACGGCCTGAATCGGAAATACTTTAACGCAGCTAGCACCAGCATTGAAGGCTGTGACAATTTCTGTCGGTGAGAGTGCCCCTGGTACTATGGGTATATTGGCTTCCTCGGCAGCATGAATCAAGGTGATGTCTACATGGGGAGTAAACAGAAACTGCGCCCCTGCACTAACAGCATCGCGCAACTGAGCCAAATGTAACAGGGTTCCCGTACCAATTTTACACTCAGGTAATTCCTCTCGGAGTTTTGCGATTAACTCCGGGGCGCGATCGCTATTCCATGTAATCTCAATGAAGGAGATTCCCCCTCTGGCTACCGAAAGTGCCATCTGATACCCCAAGGAGTACTGAGATGCCCTAATCACTGCAATTCCACGGTGTTGCTGCAATAGCGATAACCAAGACTGATTCAATATCTTCACGCTTTAACGATGATTGTTTCTATTTTGAGAGTTTAAATTTCCATTTGGGACATCTATGATGAACTGGCGCATTAAAACTTAACATTAGAAAATATGCCAAGGCGGCTGTCTGGATAACTTGTAGGATGAAGAATTTTACCACAATTGAGGAGAATAATGTTGGTCATGAAAAAAGTATTCTTTTTACTCGGCGAACTAGATGATGATGACCTCGACTGGATGATCTCGAATGGTCGCCGAGAGGAAGTGTCTGCTGGTACGATCTTGATATCGGAAGGTAAGCCTATCGATACCCTCCATATCCTGCTAGATGGAACTTTGTTGGTTTCTGTTTCGGCTTTGGATGGTAAGCCCATCGCCAGATTAACCAGTGGCGCGGTGGTAGGGGAAATGTCTTTTGCTGATGCTCGTCCCCCTTCGGCTACAGTTGAGGCGGTGGAAGATTCTCTCGTTTTATCCATACCTCGCGCTCAATTACTGGAAAAATTGCAAAAAGATGAAGGGTTTGCTTCTCGATTTTATCGCGCGATCGCTATTTTTCTCTCTACTCGATTGCGCGGTACTGTTAAATACCTCGGTTACGCTAAAGGGGATCTCTTGAGGGAAGATACTGATATTGAGGATTTGGCCCAGGAAATTATTGATAATGTGCCTTTAGCCCAAGCCCGATTTGATTGGTTGCTCAGACGTTTAAGAAACAACGACAAAGCTGCTTTGATTGAGTGAGAGCTACTTAACCCTCTCATCAACTTGCGGCTCATCCTCTATCCACCAATGTTGGCAAGGGTTAGGTGCTTCTTTTGTTCATGAGGGTTTGGGCGTATTTAATACGCCCCTACTGGGTTTTTATCGCAACCGCTACATCAGTATTGACAGTTAGGACATCATGAAAAGATCCTTTAAGCCTTGATCGATCGAGGATGTAATGAACATGACTATCACTGTCAACTGTCAATTGTCATAAGCCTTGATCGAGCAAGGGTGTGATGAACATAGCTATAACTGTCAACTGTCAACTGTCAACTGTCAACTGTCAACTGTCAACTGTCAACTGTCAACTGTCAATTGTCAACTGCTA
>DOIX01000040.1:7975-13945 GCA_003511885.1 Cyanobacteria bacterium UBA11153 | reverse complement strand
TGATGAACATAGCTATAACTGTCAACTGTCAACTGTCAACTGTCAACTGTCAACTGTCAACTGTCAACTGTCAACTGTCAATTGTCAACTGCTATCGCTTAACTTTGCTTGGAATCTTCCACCTCGGCATTGTCTGGTGTTTGAATCTTCGGCACGATATTCGGACGTTCCGCATTTTCCCAACCAGGTGGACGCTTGGAGTTGTACCAGGCTATCGATCCAATCGTTACGGCTGCGATAAATCCCACCACATATACCAGTGTAAAGTAAATGGGAAATTGAGCAGTGCTACCCGCTCCCACTTCTATTAACAAACTCATTCTTGGCTTCCCGATTGCTAACTATTTCCGCTTTGCGATAGCTTGCGCTCCTGCAAAGCAGATCGCAATTGTAACATTTTGTTACTTAATTTCATAGATCTTTATAGAAATCAACTTGATGAAAGATTGGTTCTTAGGTAAAATTGGATACAGAATTGATGATAACCTTGGGGGATCTGAGACTTGAAATGAACAATTTTGAACCAGAGGAAGTCGGAACCAACTCATCTCAGTTGGTTCAGTTGTTTTCTGACACGATGAACAAACGTCAGATTAGTTTTGCTGATTGGTATGAACTATTGGCAGCACCTTTAGATGCTCCCTACAGCGCTGATGCCGAAGATACTCTGAATCGCATGATTTATGGTGTACGCCACGGTTTAGTAAAAGTGGTAGATAAATATTGAGATCCCGTTGCACAAAACTAATTTGGGAAATTATCCTCAGACTGCCTAGGATTCGAGCGAGCGCCCGCCGACAAAAAGTCCCGTTGCCAAAGCAACTCCTGGCAAGGCGATGACTGCTGAGAAAGGAGAGCGGAGCCAACCAGGCAGATTATATACCACGCGATCGCGATCGTATTGGTTCATCATGCAGGATTGAGCCGGAGTGAAGGAAGTGACGATCGAAGTAGTTGCGATTGCCGTTGTCAGTACTATACCTGCTAAGAATATTTGAGATTTCACACAAAATACCTCCGAAGCTGGAAACTCCGTGTCTTTAGAACGGACGGAGCTGTTTTAGGGAAATAGAATAGATTGGCTTAATTTTAAGCCAATCAGCAGATTTCAATGGCAAAATTTTAACTGAAAAATGTTAAAAGCTCCAATTCCCGCCACTCCAGCTAAATTTCTTCTGGTTTATCCATATTCCCACCTGGAGAAGAATTATAGAGAGCATCTAACCTTTGACGAGCATCCTCGACAGTCATCGAGCGCATCACCAATAAAGGTTCGTTAATAGGGTTTCCGTTATCATCCAATAATTCTGGGTGCGGTACGGGAGTGGGAGAGGCTGCCAAGGGGGATCTTCTGGGGACAGAGAAACCTCTTTGAGAATCTATACTCAGGCTAACCAAGCTCCGAACCAAATTGGCAATCGCAATCAAGGCGATGATTGTGAAAGCAATGACATAAATCAGGTGTAACATGGCCTAATCCTCAAGACTAAATCGCTTGTTCGTAAACTTCTTGTCTAGATGTTGCGAATAATTTAATTTTTTTAATCGCTAGTTAATCCAGCTTATCAAAATTACCCAGATATCGGAATAGTCCGACTCATTCAAGTTTAGTGTTTAAACTGAAACTACTCCTGTCGCTGAGGTGATGCTATGGAAGTGGGGTGGGGGGTTCAATCCCCACTTGACCAACACTGGCGGGGAAGAGTATTTGAGGTATCTTATCTCTATTTTGGCGATCTTAACTTATTTTACACTTCAGACTAGCGCTAGAGTGCTTGACGCGAACAAGACTAGCGCTGGAGTCCCTGACCTAAACAAGACTAGCACTAGACTCAAGGATTGAGGATGTAGCAACTCCATACCGCTTCAGCTTTTTTCGATTTAATGTCAAAAGTCCATCGTTATTTGATCGAACTGCATTAGTAGATCAAATCTTGAGATTGATTACTGATATAATTGAGCAGAAGTAGTACATTAACTACCATAAATTGTATCCAGGTACACCAAGCATCACCTTTGAGGAAGATTTAGTATTAACCAATACTTTAAATTCCGATCGAGATCGAAATTATAGTTAGAGTATAGTCTTGAGTAAGCTGTAGATCGGCTAACTTAAACAGCTAATATAAGGTGGAGAATAGACTAACACTAGCGTCAGCCGCACGGTGGTAGGATAGCGGATATAGGAAGGATTTGTCAAAAAAATTAGGGGTGACAATATCCAGTTAAAATGATACCGCAGCCGAGCGAGACAGAGGAAATTAGATTGGGAAAACCATGGTATTTGAGGAAATTTATATGGTTCAAGCTTACATTGAAAACCGGGAAGAAATTCAAAGAAATAGAGAAATTAATGGAGCAACAATTAATATTAGCGGTCGCCAGCGGATGTTGTTACAAAGGACGGCTTTGTTCTGTTTTAGGTTTGTCTACGATCGAGACGAAAATGATAGGCGAATCTGGCGGAATAGATTAATAGATACGATTAACTTGATGGAAAAATCCCATCAGGCTTTAATCTACGGAGATCCCAGGATGAATTTGCCTGGAATAACCTCTGAAGCCATCAGAAATATGTATTTTGAAGCACCAATGATGGCAGACTACCATATTCGAGAATATATTGGAGCCGTAGAAAACTTAATTCAATCATCTGTGGCGGAACTAACCCCAGATAATCATTATTTTAATTACATCCAGAATGCAGCTTCTTACGAACTACTAGATATTTTAGATGAGCTAGTCAGTGAATATGAAAAAGAAAGTGATACCCAGCTAGAAAGACTCTACGGACAACAAGAAGCACTTTACAGGCAAATTGCCAACGCAGCAGCAGTTGCCCAAGCGCAAAACCAACAATTGGCAAAATTAATGAGCGATCTGAAACAATCGCAATTACAAGTAATTCATGCCGAAAAAATGTCCAGTCTCGGTCAACTCTTAGCCGGGGTTGCCCATGAAATTAATAATCCAGTTAATTTTATTTGTTCTAATTTAATCTTCGCTCGTCAATACGCCCAAGAATTGATTGGCATACTGAACCTTTATACTCAAGAATATCCCACACCACCCCTAGACATTCAAAACGAAGCAAATGCCATAGAATTAGAGTTTTTGGTACAGGACTTTCCCAAACTACTAGACTCAATGAAGCTGGGAACGAATCGGATTACCAATATAGTCAAAGCGATTAAAAATTTCTCTCGCCTTGATGGAGTAGACTTACAAATCGCCGACATACATGAAAGCCTGGACAGTACTTTGGTAATTTTACAACATCGACTCAAAGCCAAAGGAGAGTTTTCGGGAATTGAAATTGTCAAAGAATACGATAAATTGCCGCCAGTCTATTGTTATCCCGGACAATTAAATCAAGTATTCATGAATATCCTTAGTAATGCTATTGATGTATTAGAGACTCAACCAGCACCGAGAATTATTACTATTCGGACTAAACTGAAACAAAACCGATCGGTTGCGATCGCAATCTGCGATAATGGACTGGGGATGACAGAACAAGTAAGGGCAAAAATATTTGATCCATTTTTCACCACCAAACCAATCGGCAAAGGTACTGGTTTGGGTTTGTCGATTAGCTATAATATTATTGTCGAAAAGCATCAAGGTTCCATCTGGTGCGTGTCAGAGCCAGGAAAAGGAACAGAATTTTGGATCGAGTTACCCATTGAAGGAGAATCACATTCCCTAAATTCAGCCATAATACCAGAGACGAAAATAGGCTTTTCAGAAATACCTTGTTAAAGGATACATATCCTAGAAATTCCCCACCCAAGCAGTTAGGAAAAATGGTGCTGTCAACTCTTAAGCTGCGGCTGATATGGCATTAGATATGAAATTTGTCGAAAGGGGTGTGGGGTGTAGGGTGTAGGGATATCCAAATTAAATGCGTATCAGCTTAACTGCTATATTCGCTGTTCGATTCACCACTCTCCGGTATAGTTTTGAGTTGTCAGTTTTGAATTAAAACTTAAACTTATTTCCAATTGAGGCAATAATCCGAGACAATAGGCTAAGAATTTAGTGTTGGCAATCATTTTTGAGGAGTAGCCTTGAAAAATAGTATTTTTGGACAAATTTCCTACCTACTAGGTATCAGCGCATTGACAGTTACCAGTAGCAGCCTCTCAGTATCCGCCGAAATACCCAGCAGGCATCAATCTCTCGAACCATTATTAGCAAAAGAGACGGCTTTTTTCGCCAGACTGACAATCCAGCCCAATCGGTTACAGGGTAAGGGATTAGAGAAAAGACAAGAAGCTGAAAACACCTCACTTGTCACAAGCGAGATATCTGCCAACCAACCGACAACTATTTCAGGAAAAAGGGCAGGGATAACTCAGCCAACTCTCATCCAAACTCCCCAAGATGTTGATGGCTCCTTGCCCTCTCATCAAGTCAATTCAGCTTGGGTGAAGCCAGCTCAACCCAAATACGATCCCCTATTCGGTTTCGCCAGCGTCAAACCCAAACAAGAGTCTTTTAACCTCACTCGGGCAGAGGAGACTAATCCCAATCCTGACAATACAACCCATATCAATCAATCTCAAACTCATACTCAGATTGGGCAGCTCAAACAGGTAAGCAGCGATCGCACCTTGAATGGAGTTAAGATAGCGATCGCGCCAAAACCACTACCACAGCCCATTGCACTAAACTCACTGCCACAGACCATTCCCGTAAACCCACTCCAAGAACAATTAATCCCGCCAAACCAAGTGGTACAACCTGCCGCACCTATTCCAGGCACAGCAGCCACTTCTGCTCAATTACTCATTGCACCGCCCACCCAACCATCCGTACAACCAGCAGACTCTCTCTTCTTATCTCGTCAACCCTCAGCCATATTAGCTCAAGCAGATTTAGATCCTCGTCGCGGGCGGATGGGCACTCCCAACTATCTGGGCATCGGTGGTAATTTGGGATTAAGCGATAACAGTAGCGGCACCTCATTAGGCGATGGTGGCTTCGTCGTGAACTCCAAAATCCGCCTCAATTCCAAACTATCATTAAGACCTGCGGCAATTTTCGGTAATGATGCGACATTTCTAATTCCCCTCACTTATGACTTTACGATTCCCACAGCGGATCCTTTTGAGCCTGTGCGGTTTTCTCCATTTTTGGGAGGGGGACTCGCTATTAGCACTGATGATAATGATAGCATCGGGTTCTTGCTCACTGGAGGTATTGATGTCCCCATCTCACGGGCTTTTGTCGCTAATGCCTCCCTCAATATCGGTTTTATCGAAGATGAAACCGACTTCGGTATAATCATCGGGATTGGTTACACCTTCCCCAAACGTTAACGTTAACAAGTCAAAATTCATAGCGCCAAACGCTATAATTTTAGATTGGGGATTTTGCTGGAATATCATATCTAGTTGCCATAGTTTGTAGTAGGCACTAAAATGCCTAAAAATCTGCTTTGTAACCCTGTGATATTCCCCATCTCATCCCCAATCCCCCATCTCTACCAGTGGTATTCAGGAGTTAGGACATCCCAAAACGCTAGAACTAATTCACCGCAAGCATTTGACTTGTTCCTTGGGCATGGGTGAATTTTGCTATAAAATATAACCCATCATTACATTGGAAAATACAGAAATGGGTACAGCTACTTTCATTCAAGATGAAACGGAATTTGATTCACTCCTAGCGAATGAATCTTTGCTGGTAGTAGACTGCACGGCTAGCTGGTGTGGTCCATGTAAATTAATCGCTCCTTTGATGGACAAACTAGCAGATGATTATCAAAATCGTGCCAAGGTTTTTAAACTGGATTTAGATACTAATAAGCCAGTTGCCAAACGATTTGGGATTAAAAGTATCCCGGCTGTGATGTTCTTCAAGCAAGGTGAATTAATGGAAACTTTAGTAGGTGTCAAGCCCTACGAACAATTTACTAGTACCCTGGAACTATTCTTATAAGTCGAAAAACCTAACCCCCCAGCC
>DOIX01000040.1:6981-7727 GCA_003511885.1 Cyanobacteria bacterium UBA11153 | reverse complement strand
GTAGGGAAGGGGGAGCCGGAAATATTGCTTCCCTCTCATGGGTAGGGGAGGGGTGAAACTGTTAATTAACAATAGTGCAAGATCTCAGTTTAACAAACGATAAACTAAATCCAAATCTAAATAACTGCTATCCCCCACATCACCAGATATAACCCTAAAAGGTTGGTCAGTTTCTCCCAAACAATCTAATACCAATAAAGCGCCAGAAAAACCTTGTTCGTTAGTATAATCATTAACAGTAATAATAGTCTGGATACCAGCTTTCCTCGCAGCAATTAATCCTTGCTGAGAATCTTCAAAAGCCAGACAAACATCAGAATTTAATCCCATTTCCCGCAAAACATACTGATAAATATCAGGGGCAGGTTTTTTCGCAGCCACGATATCGCCCGCTGCAATCACCTCAAACCACTCCAGACTATCCGCACCTAGCTGCTGAGTCAAAAGAGTAGTAGCATTAGGCAGAGCGCTAGTAGTTGCGATCGCAAGTCGTATTCCTTGACTTCTGGCTTGCTCTATCAATCGCTTCACACCAGGGCGTAAAGGAATAACTGCCTCTGCTAATAGATTTTGGTAATGGCGGGTTTTGGCTTTGTGCAGGTTAGCAATAAATTGGGTTAAATCGGTAGGAGGTTGAAAATCGGGACGGTATTTTTGTAAGTAAAAGTGGATTCGTTCCTTACCACCCGCTACCTCAAGTATTTCACCATAGAGGGAAACACTCCAATCCCAATCTAATCCCGCTT
>DOIX01000040.1:6381-6701 GCA_003511885.1 Cyanobacteria bacterium UBA11153 | reverse complement strand
GTGTCTGCTAAAGTCCCGTCAACATCGAAAATTAAGGCTTGTAGTTTATTCATTTTTAAGTTCTATTAGTCTGACTCAAAGACAATAGGTCAAATGCAACGGACTCGATCTAAGATTTTACCTCAAAAGAAATCCGACATCCAAGGAGACAGACGAGCAAAGATTTGACTTGCCGCTATTTTGAGTCAATTGTGTGTCAGCTATCGTTTAACTACAATGGGAGTTAGGTGGATGTTGATCGATAGGATGTAAGAGTCGCCGAAGATTTACTACTCCATCTCGGTTAAGCTGTAAACGATCAATAGACATCTCCAGAAAAC
>DOIX01000040.1:0-6067 GCA_003511885.1 Cyanobacteria bacterium UBA11153 | reverse complement strand
TATATTTTGGAGATGTCTAATGGTAGCGCGTCCAATAGGGGTTAATCCCAGCATTTGAGACGAGTCATTAGACCAAGTAAAGTTGTCGCGCCATTTATATTTTCGAGGATGATAAAGTGGGACAGATTCACCTGTAATGGGATCGATCGCTTCGGTGTGATTATATTTTAAATTGTTGCACCCTTGACAAGCAACAGCAAGATTATCTAAGTCACTAGTGCCACCTTTTGAACGGGGGATAATATGTTCGATGGAGAAGGGATCTGGAGAGAATTTAGCTTGGCTTAAGCAATATTCACAGCAACCATTGGCGCGTTGTTTAATGAATTGTCGCTCCTGTCGTGTTAGGCGGGATTCAGGCATAATCCATTACTTCCGGATCGGAGTTGATGCCAAGATTTTCCATTAGTTCAGTTAGGGATTGGTTCCGTAAAGTGGCGAGTTGGATTAAGGCTTGAATCCGGGTAACGTTAAGGTTTTCAAGGCGATTGCTGAGTTGAATTAGTTGGTCATATTCTTCGGAAGATAGAGTTTCAGCGTGACGTTTGGCGATGAGGGTGTGGTATTGTTTCCAAATTGTAGCAGAGAAGCCAATGTTAATTTGTTGCAGCAGATCCGCTTCAGTCAGTTGAGCAGTTGGGGAACTAGATTCAAGGTGTTCTTGAAGGGTTTTTAGGATGTAGAGATCTGGTTCTATTCCCTGTTTTGCGGCTTCAAGCCAGAGTTGGTGTTCGAGTTGTGGAGACAGGTTGAGGGTGATGGTTGTCATAAGTCTCTCAGCAGCTTTTGCTTATATTCTAGCAATCTCCCCATCTCAGATCGGCAAAAAGATCGGCAAAAATTAGGCATGACAATTCATACAAGCTATAATAAATAAGGATTTCAGAGATTTATAAGATCGGCAAAATGAAGAAAGAAAATGGAACCGATTGAGTTGATGGAGCCGATGCTTCCTGCCGAAGGGGTGCGATCCCTTGACGATTTAGTTGCTGAATTAATTGACAAGGCTAGCGCTCTCAACGGACAGGTTAAGCCACTGCTTGCAGACAGGATAGGGCTGCAATTGGAAGCGAAAGCCCATATCGAACTGGAACCATCCCAACTATTATCTCGCATTGAACTCTATGTCGAAGAAGAGATTTGGGCTGGACGTTTGCTGAAAGGCTCTTTTCCTTTACTGCGGGAAGCGCTGTTGGCTGATTCCTTAGAGAGGGCGAGGGCAGCAGCGATTACAGGTTACAAGGAACGGCAAGCTAGATCCGTGCTAAACCATTTGGTAAAGGCTGGTCTTTTGGTTTCTGATACTCCCAAGGGGGCTGTACGTTTGGGGTTTCCTATTGATGTTGTCGAACGCTATTTTCCGAAACTTTATCCTGCCATGGGTTGAGTTTACGGTAGGAAAATGACGATGATTGAAGGTATAATTACTGTATTACTGAATTCCAATACTCTCAATGTTTTCTAGTATCCACTCTCGGACTGACAAGTAATTAAGTCTTTTTGAAACTTCTATTGCCTCTTCCCAGCTTTCAGTATCCCAGTATTTCTTAATCAATCTTTCTTTAGTAACATCAGGAACTTGAGCGTAGTAAATTGCCCACATAATAACAGTTTTATCTCGTAGATCAACAAAGGGAGGAATATCTTCATTAATAAGAATAGCTATAAGCTCTGATTCTCTATCGAGTAAGTCGTTTTCACTTTCGCTTTGATACCAATCTGACGATGTTTTTCTTTCTTCTCGATATTTAATGAACTTATTTAAGTATAATTCCTTAGCCCAGTAAAACAATGTTGGGCTTTTACCTGGATACCTTAGCAATCGATTAATTGCGTATTCCGATTTTGTATAATTTTTAACAAGCCACTGAATTTGTTCCTCATCCAGTTGACGATTTTTTAAGAAAATATTTACACATTTTTGTATTTCTTGAGAGTTAGAATCATCAAAGAAACGTTGGTAAAGATAGAAAAGTTTATTGGTAACAACTTTGTTTTCAGCAATATTGATATCATCTTGACAAGAGTTTACTCGATTATACAAAATTCTATTGATGACTTTTAGACAGTCAAGCTTACGGAATCTTTTGCGCTGCTCAATAGCTATAATGATAATCTCTATAAGATGTTTGATTACCTTATAATTATAAGGAACTTGTTTTAAAATATATCGATGCTCCCATATATCCTTGGTTGTTAGAATTTGTTCAGGAACATACTTGTCCGGATTGAAGAGCATTAATTCTTCTTTTATTCTTTGTTTGAGATTTTGTTTGAGATCTTCCTGAGATAAAGAAACTATTTTTTTGTGATTTTTCTTAAAATCATCGAAAGATATAACTTCTTCCTCGTGTGTTGAAAGTGAATCAATTACCAGTTGCTTTAGTTCTGACAGTGATTCACCTGTACTTGACTGAAACTGTTGTTTAGAAGTAATCGTCATCGTCTTAAAAATTCTCTACGAGTTCTCTGGTAGTACTATTGTACTATATAATTTAGCAGATCGTCGGATTTAGCAGGTAGTGAGGTTTGTTATTTTTTTCTCCCGGTTCATTGTCTGACTCTACTTCCCCATCATCCCTTTCCCCTGTTGTACCTACCAATTCTTGGTAAGCTGCGGGTGCATTTAATTTGTATCTTCCCACACCCTACACCCCACACCCCACAACAAGTTCCACAAATTTAATATCCAATTTAGATGCGCCGCAGCTTAAAGACGCTCAAGATGGCGACAGAGTATGAAACACGAAATATGGGTTGTCAGGAGTGGGAAGATTCAGTACCTAGCCGGAAAAATCCCATTAGCTGTAAACTAGCCTGTAGAATCTTTCAAGGCTCTCAGCACTCGCTTTCAATTCCCTGTAGGGTGCTGATGTGGTAAATCAATCATGGCTCAATCAAAAAAAACGGCTACAGCAGTTAATCTCAGCGATCCGCAATATTACTTTAACCGCGAATTAAGCTGGTTAGAGTTTAACAATAGAGTATTGCACGAAGCTACTGACTCCCGCACCCCGCTTTTAGAACGTTTGAAGTTTATGAGTATTTTTAGCTCAAACTTGGACGAATTCTTTATGGTGCGCGTTGCGGGTTTGAAGCGACAAGTAGAAGAAGGGGTAAATAAGCTGACATCAGATGGTCGCACACCGGGCGAACAATTGGAGGCAATTAGTCAAAAATTGCGTCCCATGGTAATTTCTCAGCATCAACATTTTGAGAAGGTACTGCGAATTCAGCTCAAAGAAGCAAATATCCACATTCTAGACTATATGGATTTAAACCAGGAACAGCGGACTTACCTGCAAAATTACTTTGAGGAGCAAATTTTTCCGGTAGTCACGCCTCTTGCTGTGGATCCCAGTCATCCTTTTCCCCATATTTCTAATCTGAGTTTAAATCTGGCTGTAGTTGTTCAAGATCCTGACACTCGAGAGGAATTATTTGCCAGAGTAAAAGTTCCCAAAGTCTTACCGAGATTTATCCCTCTCCCGACCGAATTACGTCCCTCTCAAGAGGGAAAATCTGCAATTTGGGCAGGAATTCCTATCGAGCAAGCTATCGCTCATAATTTACAATATCTATTTCCGGGGATGAATATCCAGGAATATCACCCATTCCGGATTACTCGCAATGCCGATTTATCTGTAGAAGAAGATGAAGCTGACGATCTATTATTAGCAATTGAGGAGGGATTGCGCAAACGTCGCCTTGGGGGTTCGGCTGTGCGATTAGAAGTTCAATCTACTACCCCTGAAGCTGTCTTAGAACAATTGATTTCGGGGATGGAAGAGTTGGAAGATAGCGACGTTTATGAGGTAGATGGTTTGCTGGGATTGGGAGATTTGATCTCGTTTATGGATTTATCAGTACCCCAACTCAAAGATCCAATTTGGACACCAGTAATGCCCCCGCGCCTGATTTCTCCTATTGTTTCTGCCAGCCAGCCTATTCCGTCAATCCGTAACGATGGCTCCAGACTTTTTTCAGAAGAGGAAGGAGAAGATTTTTTTAGTTTAATTCGTAAATCTGATTTGTTGGTTCATCATCCCTATCACTCTTTTGTCGGGACAGTACAACGTTTTATTACTCAGGCAGCAGACGATCCGGATGTATTAGCAATTAAAATGACTCTTTATCGGACTTCTGGCGATTCTCCCATTGTTAATGCTTTGATTAAGGCAGCCGAAAATGGCAAACAAGTGGCTGTATTGGTAGAGTTAAAAGCTCGTTTTGATGAAGAAAATAATATTGTCTGGGCGCGGAAGTTAGAAGAGGCAGGAGTCCATGTTGTTTATGGATTAATTAAGTTAAAAACTCACACAAAAGTTGTATTGGTAGTCCGGAAAGAAAATAAGAAAATTCGCCGCTACGTCCATATTGGTACAGGCAATTATAATCCTAAGACGGCGAGACTTTATACGGATGTGGGAATTTTAAGCTGTCGCGATGATTTGGGAGCAGATTTGACGGATTTATTTAATTATTTGACAGGGTATTCTCGCCAACGCTCCTATCGAAAGTTATTGGTTGCCCCTGTGAATTTGCGCGATCGCACAATTGCCATGATTCGTCGGGAAATCGATCGCTGCTCCAATGGTGGCACTGGTCGGATTGTTGCTAAAATGAATTCTTTGGTCGATCCGAAAATTATTACTACCCTCTATGAAGCTTCTCAAGCTGGCGTACAAATTGATTTGATTGTCAGAGGTATCTGTTGTTTGCGTCCTGGTGTTCCTGGTGTCAGCGATAATATCCGTGTTATTAGTATTGTAGGCCGTTATTTAGAACATTCGCGGATTTTTTACTTCCAAAATCAGGGACAAGAAGAGGTTTATATTGGTAGCGCTGATTGGATGCCTCGTAATTTAGATCGTCGAGTTGAGGCTGTTGTCCCTGTGGAAGACCCAGATATTATTAAAGATTTACAAGAAATTCTGGGTATCATGTTGGCAGATAACCGCCAAGCTTGGGAATTGCAGTCTGATGGTAACTACATTCAACGTCAGCCCGGTAAGGGTAATAAAGAGGAAGGCTCTCAGCAGATTTTAATGGAGATGGCTGGATTGAGCTAGCTGCGAGTTGCGGAGTTTTGATCTCGTTTCCGCAATCGCAGTCACTAGATTCCCTACTCTCCACTTTTTTAACCTTATGTAGTTACGGGTTAAGGATGATAACCACGAAACTGAAGAACATACAAGCGATTAATGTTGAAATCATCGGTTTCTCAGTTAGTTAATCATGGAAAGCTGATTTCTCTTTCCTTTCCTTCTATTCCAGCATTGGATTTTAGGTGTGGAATTTCCGCATTTAGTTAGAACTACAATTGTTTTACCTAAGAGCTTTGGCTGGATGTCTTAACCTAGTGACACTTATTAAAGTGTAATACTACCTGTATCCTACAGAGCAAGCATTACAGTACAAGCGATAAGAGAGTTGGGAACGATAAGTACGTTAAAGGAGACAGATAGCAGGGGACTAAGGTGCGACGGGAGAAGCTCAGAGAAATTTGCGATCGAAATTACAAAGATATCGAAATATTATCGCTGGGGACACCGTTTTGCGATCGCCCCGCCATCACTACCCGATCTGCGATATTAAAAGTGTTCATCTCCCACACACCACAATGTTAGCCCAAGCCACCCTAGAGACACTAAACATTGAGCAGACGCTGGATCGAATCCTTACCTCTGGGAAAATTACCGTCAAGGAGCAGCGTTGGTTAATTTTACTCTCCCTCGAAGGAAAGATGAGTCGGGAACAAGCCCATCTGGCGAACAAAGTTTATGAAGCCCTGAGAAATAGATTGCTGGCAGTGGTTAATCCTGGAAACTAACCAACCAAAGACAGGATTGAGTGCGATCGCTACCTTTCCGTAAGGGCGATTGCCCTGACAACTCACTAGATCAAAAAGCAGGTGAGACTATTGCCCGATCGCAATTTCCTGATATTCGCCTGCTTGAATATTTTGAAGAACCCCGCGCCTGAAGGCGGGGGATTCTGATCCTCATCGCTGAGAATCCACGCTCTCTAACAAATCCAACAAGGATAATTGCTGAATTTGCCACGG
>DOIX01000203.1:3453-6128 GCA_003511885.1 Cyanobacteria bacterium UBA11153 | reverse complement strand
TTTTTTCGGGATTGGCATTGCTTCAAAAGCATAGCCTGTCAAGATTTTAACCATAGTTGTCGCCCCGTCAGGCAAAAACATGGCACTTTATGAACATTTAATCGTCCTCTAACCCTTGATGTATAAGGTTTTTAGACTTGTACATCAAGCCCTATCAACTATCAACTATCAACTGTCAACTGTCAACTGTCAACTATCAACTGTCCATTAGTATAAATCCCGACAAAAAAATAGCCCACCTGGGCGGACTATTTTTCACAAACCTTTTTGCTTTTTCGCCGGAGAGCAACTCACGTGCCCGAAGTGTAGGATTTGCCACAGACGATAGCCACAAAATCCTTAACGCTTCACCAACTTCTTCGTCAGTTTCCGCAACCGTACCGACTTCGGCGTTACTTCCACCAACTCATCGGAGCCAATATATTCCAAAGCACGCTCCAAACTCATATCAATCGGTGCTTGTAACTGTACCAATTCATCCCCAGTGGCGGAGCGATGGTTAGTTAACTGCTTCGTCTTACAAACATTCAAGTCTAAATCTTGGGGACGATTATGTTCCCCAACAATCATACCCTTATACACCTTAGTTCCTGGTGTAATAAAAAATACACCTCTGTCTTCGGCATTCTTCATTGAGTAGAAAGTAGCCACCCCTTCCTCAAAAGAAATAATTACCCCATTGCGGCGGGTTTCCACCTCACCAGACAAACCTCGGTAATCCAGAAAACTGTGATTCATAATCCCTTCCCCGCGAGTCAGGCGCATGAATTCACCACGGAAACCAATTAAACCACGAGCCGGAATGACAAATTCTAACTGAGTCCGACCATTACCGCCAACCTGCATATCCTGCATTTCGCCCTTCCGCTGCCCTAGGCGCTCAATACAGCCACCCACAGCCTCTTCAGGAACATCTAATACCAAAAGTTCATAAGGCTCGCAAGGTTGTCCATTAACTTCCCGGTAAATTACTTGAGGTTGGGATACCTGAAACTCATATCCTTCGCGGCGCATAGTTTCAATTAAAATACCTAAATGTAACTCACCGCGACCAGATACCAGAAATTTATCGGGAGAATCAGTCTCTTCCACGCGGAGCGCCACATTCGTTTCCAATTCTCGCATCAAGCGATCGCGAACTTGTCGGGAAGTGACAAAATTCCCTTCTTGTCCAGCAAACGGGGAATCATTCACCGAGAAAGTCATCTGCAAGGTCGGCTCATCTACCTTAATCAAGGGTAAAGCTTGCGGTTCATTAGGACAAGTAATCGTTTCTCCAATATTCGCATTGGCAAAACCAGCCACAGCCACAATATTACCTGCAGTAGCTTCTGCCAAATCCACCCGCTTCAATCCTTCAAAGCCCATCAATTTGGTAATCTTCGCCTTGACAATTTCCCCAGTTTCAGTAACCAAAGCAGCTTGTTGTCCTGCTTTAATCGTACCATTGTGAATTCTGCCAATGACAATTCGACCCACATATTCAGAATAATCCAGAGTCGTCACTTGTAACTGTAATGGTTTGCTGGCATCTCCCACAGGTGGGGGTACGTGACGGAGAATCGCTTCAAAGAGGGGCTGCATATCCACTCCCTCATCTTCTAACTCATTTTTAGCGTAACCAGAAAGACCAGATGCGAAAAGATAAGGAAAATCACACTGATCGTCATCTGCCCCTAATTCTAAGAACAGATCCAGCACTTTATCAATCGCCCCATGAGGATCTGCTTGAGGACGATCTATCTTATTAACAACAACAATCGGACGCAATCCTTTTTCTAGGGCTTTTTTCAAGACAAACCGGGTTTGAGGCATTGGCCCTTCATTAGCATCCACAATGAGGATACAACCATCTACCATCCCCAATACCCGTTCAACTTCACCACCAAAGTCAGCGTGTCCGGGAGTATCGACGATATTAATTAAAGTATCCTTGTAGCGAACAGCAGTATTCTTCGACAAAATTGTAATACCCCGTTCCCGTTCCAAGTCATTGGAGTCCATCACGCAATCTGGTACTTCTTCCCCTTCCCGGAAGATACCTGATTGTCGCAGTAAGGAATCAACGAGAGTGGTTTTGCCGTGATCGACGTGGGCGATAATAGCGACGTTACGAATTGGGAGGGTCATAAATTGCTCAGAGGATAGATCTGGAAACTATGTAGCATTTACTATAGATTTCTTAACAATTCTAGCGTACAAGGGGGTCAGATGTGTGGCAAGAGTTTGGGGGATAGGGCTTATTTTCTTTCCTACTCATGAAAATGGATATCTCCGTGACCTTGGTTTCGATCTTGACAGGGCAAGAATTTGAGATTGTTTGAAAGGAGATGTCTAATGGTTATGGTACATCGATCGCGAACAAGGGGGGTTGAGGAGTGGGGGAGAATTGACGTACTCCCCCGGTTGAAACACGAGGGATTCTGAGAAGGATGTTACGTTCGCGTAGCGTTCCGAAGGAAAGCGGGATAAATCCGCACTTCTCCACCTTTCTTCCTGCTTCTAGGATTCTTAACTAGACGGTTTCCCGTCCCCGCCAGACCATCTCCACAGGCAATTTCTTTATTGTCTAGGATGCGTCCCACCCCAGACAGTCCACGATTGCGGACGACTTACAGCGGTTCCCGCTCTTATGAGGTACAGTAGCAGAAATTAACAAACCAATTGCTTAAATG
>DOIX01000203.1:0-3263 GCA_003511885.1 Cyanobacteria bacterium UBA11153 | reverse complement strand
GTACAGTAGCAGAAATTAACAAATCAATTCCTTAAATGTTGAGGATCCATTAAGTGTACGTCATTACTGCGGAAACCGCTGGATATAGATATTTTCCTCCCACTGTCCTGTCAATCCAGACAATGGCCAGAACTACCTAATTTATCAACTATACCGTGACCAAAAAACAACCAACAAGCAACAACAAAAAAAACAAACTAACCATAAGCAATTAAACATTATCCGCAAAGGCTCTTCCCATTCACCTTGGCACGATCCCTACCATTTACTTCTCACCCTCGATTGGCCTTGGTTTGTCGGGCTAATTGGCCTAATTTATATTGCAACTAATGCCTTATTTGCTATTTTGTATTTAGCGGGAGGCGATTGTATTGAAAATGCTCGTCATGGCTATTTCTGGGATGCCTTTTTCTTCAGCGTACAGACAATGGCATCCATTGGCTATGGCGCTATGTATCCCCGTCTAGAATGTCCTTATACCAATGCCCTGGTTACCATAGAATCTATTACTGGTTTGATGGTGTTAACCATCGCCACTGGATTGATGTTTGCTCGATTTTCTAATCCAACGGCAAAAGTTTTATTTAGTAAGGTTGCTGTTATTGCACTTCACAATGGAATTACTACTTTAATGTTTCGCACGGCAAATCAACGACATAATCAGATTGTATCCGCCGATTTAAAGGTAACATTAATCAGGAATGAAATGTCCTTGGAAGGAGAATTTATGCGGCGTTTCTACGATCTGAAATTAGTCCGCAGCCAATCTCCAATTTTCGCATTAAGCTGGACAGTAATGCACCAAATTGATGAAAATAGTCCTCTTTATGGAGCTACATCAGAGTCTCTGGCTGAGACGGAAACCGAGATTGCGATCGTTCTGACTGGTATTGATGATACAGTTTCTCAGCCAATTCATGCTCGTCACTTTTATCTGGCAGATGAATTACTGTGGAATCATCGTTTTGTGGATATATTAGTGAGGAATACCGAGGAAGGAGATGCGATAGACTATACAAAATTTCACGATGTCAGAGAGATCTGATGGAAAAAAGGGTGTAGGATGTAGAATTCAGGGTGTGGCGCTAGAATACAGGACTTACATATAATGATTTTGGCAAGTGAACCATGACTTGGCTAGTAGGACAGAAACTCCATGATGGCAGGTACGCGATCGAGCGGGAATTGGGGAGAGGATATTTTAGTATTACTTACCTGGTTAGCGATCGCGATCGCAAGCGACTGGTAATCAAAACCCTTAGCGATGATTTACTGGGCCAGCTAAATTCATCAGAAATCGATCTGATTCAGGAGCAATTTCTCCAAGAGGCAGTGAGGCTGGCAAAATGCAAACATCCTCATATTGTCCAGATTAAAGAGCCTTTTTTGGAGGATAATCAAGTCTGTATTCTGATGGAGTACGTTGATGGAGTAGATTTAGCTACTCGTGCTAGGGAGCGATTGCCTGAAGCTGAAGCTTTGCGCTATATTCAGCAGATTGGCGAGGCGCTTAAGGTAGTTCATGCCAATGGATTAGTCCATCGATATGTGAAGCCAGAAAATATTTTAGTTAGGAATAGTAAGGATGAAGCTGTTTTAATTGATTTTGGCTTGGCACGAGGAGCAGATCATCCTCTCTCTTCTCTTGATGCTAATACAGGAGATGGATTCGATGCCATAGAACTTTATCATCATGTTGATGGGAAATTAGGAGATTATACTGATATATATTCTTTAGCCGGAACCTTATACTTTTTGTTAACAGGAGTAGTACCGCCAACCGCAATGGAGCGCAGTCAAGGCCGTGAAAGATTAACGGCACCAAAACAGATTAATCCTGAGATTAGCGATCGCACTAATGAGGCAATTTTAACGGGAATGGCCTTGGCAGGGGAAGATCGACCTCAAACTATACAAGATTGGCTGGATATATTGGGGGTGCAACGTCAAGTTTCTCGCTCCAGGCAGAGTGGGAATTCGATTGCTTGGCTGGTTGTAATTGGCGCTCTATTAGCTGTTTTGGGCAGTATGGCTGCATGGTTTATCTTCAAGCCACCTCAATCTCCAAAACCAACAGATAATCCAAAATCTCAATTGATTCAACCAAGGGGGGATTTTTTAGTCAATAAATTACCTGAAAGTCGTTAATAATTAATGCTTAATAACTAAGCTATGTCAAGAAAAAGTTCATGTATCTTTGATGATTACCAGTACTCATAATCCTCTAGTTAAAGCCATCAAAAAACTCCACAACTCCAAGGGCAGAAAGGAACAACAATTGATATTGTTAGAAGGAACAAATCTCTTGGGAGAAGCTTGTGCCGTAAATTATCCTCTAGTTACTGTTTGTTGTACTTCAGGATGGCAGGAATCTCATCCCCAACTATGGGAAGATGCTGAGAGTCAGTGTGAAAGACTAGAATTAGTAACTCCAGAAGTACTAAACGCGATCGCAACTACTGTTAATCCTGATGGCGTTGTCGCCATTGCCAAACGTCCCCCCATCCCTTCATCGCCCCAACTTCCCTCATCCCTCGGTTTAGCTTTAGAAACTATCCAAGATCCCGGTAATTTGGGGACAATAATTCGCACCGCAGCAGCAGCGGGTGCGGATGGCTTATGCCTGAGTAGTGATAGTGTAGATGTGGATAATCCTAAAGTGTTGCGAGCTTCCGCAGGACAATGGTTTCGTTTACCTATAACTGTCTGTTCTGATTTACAAGAATTAGTCTGCCAATGTCAAAATCGAGGCGTACAAGTTGTCGCCACTTTACCAAATGCTAGGCTAACTTACTGGGAAATAGACTGGCGCGTCCCTACTCTAATTTTATTGGGCAATGAAGCTGCAGGATTAAGAACGGAATTGACAGAATTAGCCAATGTCCAAGTGAAAATTCCCCTCTGGCGTGGGGTAGAATCATTAAATGTTGCGATCGCGGCTTCTTTAATGTTATACGAAGCACAACGCCAACGTTTCTTTCTTCCTTCTTAGATCGTATTGAAGTAGGTCTAAATAGTTCTCAATAACTTGGAAAATCATAAAAAGCTTATTAGCCAGCCTTTGGATTCTTAGACTAATAGTAGCTGAAACGACGCAATTTCGTCAAGTATTGAAAATTAGTTTTAATAAATTTCACCAAGTTAAAGCACTTTCAGCCTTCGCTCATTTGTTACGTTTGGTAAACTACTACTTGTTGGGGCGGTTTCCCGTACTATAGGGTTTGCTGAAAAAGTCGGATTGTGAGGATGGGGTGTGGGTTTTT
>DOIX01000042.1:1601-20584 GCA_003511885.1 Cyanobacteria bacterium UBA11153 | reverse complement strand
TTATACAGCAAGCCCTAAATAATAAAAACAAACAACAAAAAATAACAAATATGTCAAAGCCTGTAATTTTATGTGTTGACGATGAAATGGTTGTATTAAATAGCTTAAAAATACAATTAAAGAATGAATTTGGGAATAATTACATTTATGAAGTAGCAGAAAGTGCTGATGAAGCAATGGAAATTATTGAGGAAATGGAAGAGGATGAATCTGATATTTTGGTGATTGTATCCGATTGGTTAATGCCCGGTACAAAAGGAGATGAATTTTTAATTAATGTCCATAAAAAATATCCAAAAGTTATTAAAGTTCTCTTGACTGGACATGCTGATGATGGGGCAATTGAACGGGCAAAAGTCAAAGCAAACCTTTATGGCTGCATCCACAAACCTTGGAGTGGAAAAGAATTAGTTGAAACTATTAAATCTGGTTTGGCAAAACTATGAATAAACCCGTTATTATATGTGTAGATGATGAAGCGACAATCCTGGAAAGTCTCAAAATTGAACTAAAAAAAGCTTTGCGAGACGACTATATTATTGAAACGGCAAGTGACAGCGAAGATGCTTTAGAATTACTGGGAGAGTTACTCGAAGATAAATATGAAATCGCCATGGTAATTTCTGATTACCGAATGCCTGATATGACAGGAGATGAATTACTTAAAGAAATTCATGAAATATCTCCCAATACTATTAAAATAATGCTCACAGGAGAAGCTAATTTAGAAGTAGTTGGCAACGCCATAAAATATGCAAAATTATATAGATATATCCCGAAGCCTTGGCAGCATGAAGACTTGATATTGACGGTAAAAGAAGGAATTCGTAGCTATTTTCAAGATAAACAACTCGCCGAACAAAATTCCCAACTTCAGGAACTAAATCAGGAATTAGCAAAACTAGTACAACAACGTACAGTAGCCCTGCGCCAGTCTGAAGAAAAATTAGCCAAAGCCTTTCGCTCTTCACCCAACCCCATTACCATCACCAAATTAGATGATGGCACTCATATTGAAGTAAACGATGCTTTCTGTCAGATGACAGGTTACACTAGAGCAGAAATTATTGGTCGTACTGCAATTGATTTAGGGCTTTGGGTGGATCCAAAAAATCGCGATCGCCTATTCAACTTATTAGCAGAAAGTGGTAATGTTCGCAATTATGAATTTCAGTCCCGCACTAGAATAGGTGAAATTAGAACATTTCTGTTATCAGCAGAAATCCTTGATATTGACGGAGAAATGTGTCTGCTGTCAGTCAGTCAAGATATTAGCGATCGCAAACGCACCGAACAAGCCTTGCAAGCATCGGAAGCGGAAATGCGGGGTTTATTGGGGGCAATGAGCGATTTAATTATGGTTCTCGATGATCGGGGGCGATATCTAAAAGTTACTCCGAATAATTCATCCCTGCTCTTTAAAAAAGCTGATGATGTAGTTGGTAAAACAGTATCGGATATTTTTGCTAAAAGCGAAGCAGAGATATTTTTAACATGTATTAATAAAACTCTGTTAACTCAAGAGACTCAAGATATTGAGTATAGCCTGAATATTCAGGGGAATGATATGTGGTTTAATGCCAGAGTATCGCCCCTTTCCTCCGATTCAGTCATCGTCGTAGCGCGAGATATTAGCGATCGCAAACACATGGAGCTAGCACTCCAACAAGCCAAAGAAACCGCTGATGCTGCCAACCTCGCCAAAAGCCAATTCCTCGCCAATATGAGTCATGAACTTCGGACTCCCCTCAATGCCATTATCGGCTTTTCTCAATTACTAGGTAGAGATCCATCCCTCAAACCAGAGCAACAAGAATACTTAGAAATTATTAACCGTTCCGGCGAACATCTACTAGGCTTAATTAACAATATTCTTCAACTGTCTAAAATTGAAGTGGGCGAAGTGACTATCGATAAAAATAGCTTTGATTTATACCGATTGTTGGATAGTCTAGAGGGAATGTTCAAGTTACCTGCTGAAAAAAAGAACTTACAGTTAGTTTTTGATTATGACTCAAATCTCCCTCAATATGTGGAAACTGATGAAAGAAAGTTACGTCAAGTTTTAATCAATCTCCTGGGAAATGCGATCAAATTTACATCAGAAGGAGGCGTGACATTGCGGGGAGCTATTCGTCAGGAAGACATAGAAGCAAATCAGATAAATCCCCATAATAAACAACGAATAATTGGTTTTGAGATCGAAGACACAGGCCCTGGGATGGCTCCCGAAGAAATCAAAACTTTGTTTGCCCCATTCGTCCAAACTGAAACAGGGAAAAAATCTTTAGAAGGAACTGGTTTAGGTTTACCTATTAGCCGTCAATTCGTACAGTTAATGGGAGGAGATATTACCGTGAGGAGTATATTAGGTGAGGGGAGCATTTTTAAATTTAATATTGAGGTAAATTTAGCTGAAGCAGTTGAAATTCAAACGCCCCAAGTAATGCGGCGGGCGATTGGTTTAGCACCGGGACAGTCAGACTATCGTATATTAGTAGTTGACGATCGCAAAGAAAGTCGCCTTTTACTCGTGAAACTTCTCACCTCAGTCGGATTTTCAGTACGAGAAGGAGTTAACGGTGAAGAAGCGATTAATATATGGTCAAGTTGGGAACCTCACCTCATCTGGATGGATATGCGGATGCCCGTCATGGATGGATATGAAGCAACGAAATACATTAAAACCCATTTAAAAGGGCAGGCTACTGCCATTATTGCCCTAACCGCTAGTGCTTTTGAGGAGGATAAATCCGTTGTTTTATCCGCAGGTTGTGACGATTTCGTGCGCAAGCCCTTCCGAGAAGAGGTTATCTTTCAAAAAATGGCTCAATACCTGGGAGTACGATACCTTTATCAAGAGTCAGACTCAGCCACAGAAACATCTGGTAAATTTACTCAATCATCCCATCAAACCGTGACTGCGGAGGATTTGAAAAAAATGCCACCTTTATGGCTGGATCTACTATATCAAGCAGCCGATCGAATTGATAACGATCGCATTTTCCAACTCATTGAGCAAATCCCCCCAGAGTCTGAAGCGCTAGGAGAGACTATAACAGAGTTAGTTAATGGCTTCCGTTGCGATCGCATTATCGAGTTAATTGAAGAAGCCAGAAATTAGTTATTGGTTGTTAGTTGTTAGTTATTGCAAAATTTCCTCCACCCCACTTCCCTTGTTCGTTGGTTATTATAAAAAAACCAACCAATAACCCCAAACAAACAACCAAAAACCCCAAACAAACAATCAATAATGAACAGCAATCAATCTGAGACAACTCAAGGCAATATCTTAATCGTTGACGATACACCAGAAAATCTCCAAGTTTTATCTGCCACCCTCTCTGAGAGAGGATATAAAGTCCGAGGTGTGATTAAAGGGCAGATGGCGATTCGAGCTGCCAAATCTGCTCCTCCCGATTTAATTTTGCTCGACATTCGGATGCCAGAAATGGATGGGTATGAAGTCTGCCAAAGACTGAAAGCAGATCCCCAAACCCACGATATCCCGATCGTTTTTATTAGTGCCCTTGATGAAGTACTCGACAAGGTAAAAGCCTTTCAAGCAGGTGGTGTCGATTATATTACTAAACCCTTTCAGGTGGAAGAAGTATTGGCACGGGTAGAAAATCAATTGATGATTTGTCGGCTTTCTCACAAACTGCAAGAGCAAAATCAAAAGTTACAACAAGAAGTTCAAGAGCGAATCAAAGCCGAAAAAGCCGCCGAAGCCGCCTCCCAAGCGAAAAGTGAATTTTTGGCGAATATGAGCCATGAACTTCGCACTCCTCTCAATGCTATTCTCGGTTTTACCCAAGTCATGAGTCGGGATTCTGAACTTAATTCCGAACAGAGAGAATATCTGGGCATTATCAATCGCAGTGGCGAGCATTTGCTGGAATTAATTAATGATGTTTTAGATTTATCAAAAATAGAAGCTGGTCTCATTTCCCTTTATGAAAGTATTTTTGACCTATATCGTCTCCTCGATAATTTGGAGGAAATGTTCCAAATCAAAGCAGATCAAAAGAATTTAAAACTAATTTTTTTAGTACCATCAAATGTTCCTCAATATGTAAGAGCAGATGCTAAAAAATTGCGGATCTGTTTAATTAACCTCCTGGGAAATGCGATCAAATTTACCGAATATGGCAGCATAACTTTACGTGTATCCAGTCATCAGTATTCAGTTACGAGGGATGGAGTACAACAGACAACAAACAATAAACAACAGACACTTAATTTTGAAATAGAAGACACTGGGCAGGGAATTGCACCAGAAGAAATCGACCACTTATTTGAGGCTTTTGTTCAAACAGAAACAGGTAAAAGATCCGCAGAAGGAACCGGATTAGGATTAACAATTACCCGAAAATTCGTCCAACTGATGGGTGGGGATATTACAGTTAGTAGTATTTTAGGTGAGGGGACAAAGTTTAAATTTTCTATTAAAATAGCAGAAGCCCCTTCAGAGCAAATTCTTGAAAAACCTAAGCGGCGAGTGATTGGCATCCAGCCAACGCCAGAATCCTATCGCATTCTTATCGTAGATGATACCCAAGAAAACCGCCTCCTATTAGTTAAATTACTCGAACCAATTGGCTTTGAGGTGCGGGAAGCCGAAAATGGCTCTGAAGCTGTAAAGTTGTGGGAGAGTTGGCAACCACATCTAATTTGGATGGATACCCGGATGCCCATCCTCAATGGATTAGAAGCAACCCGACAGATTAGACTCAAGGAAGAAGAAATGGAGAGAGAGAGTCAGAAAGTTGGCTTGTCAACCAAAATACCTTCCGCCACTATCATCATCGCACTCACTGCCAGTGCTTTTGAAGAAAGGCGAGGCGAAATTTTGGCAGCAGGCTCCTACGATTTTGTGCGGAAACCATTTACAGAAGAAGTAATCTTTGAGAAAATAAGAGAATACTTGGGTGTCGTATACATTTATGAAGATTTACCTCAATCTCATAAAAGGCAGCGTCGGTTTTATTCAATCAATCCCACCTCAGATTTATTTTTCCAGACAGAATTATCCAAGATGCCCCTGACTTGGGTAGAGGAACTATATCAGGCTGCTAATGAAGTTAATGAAGATTTGGTTTGGCAGTTAATTGAGCAACTATCAGATCGAAATCAAAATCTTGCTGAGGCGTTAATGGATTTACTGAATGATTTTCGTCTTGATATCATCGTGCGGATAACTCAGGCAGTTATGAATAATCAGTTATAGTTCAGGTTTAATGGCATGATTTCAGAACAATTAGCCAAAGAAATAAATAATAACATCGCCAAAATTTTACTGGTTGATGACGATCCAGATAATTTGCGTTGTTTATCTCAAATCCTGATAGAGAATGGTTATAAAGTACAAAGAGCCATATCAGGTAAACTCGGATTGAATGGAGCAAATGCGGGTTTACCCGATCTAATTTTGCTCGATATTATCATGCCGGATTTGAACGGATATGAAGTGTGTAAGCAGCTAAAATTAAATCCCCAAACCAAAGATATTCCCGTAATTTTTTTAAGCAGTTTACATGAAGCATTGGATAAAGTTAAGGGGTTTCAATTAGGAGCGGCTGACTACATTACCAAACCATTTAAAGCCGAAGAAGTTATTGCCAGAATTGAACATCAACTCACTATTCAAAACCTGCAAAAGCGATTAAAAGATAAAAATATCTACCTAGAAGAGGAAATTCATAAACGCCAAAAAGCAGAGGCAGCACTTCAGAAGCGGGAACGATACTTAAGTACCTTAATTGAAGTACAGCGTTTGCTATTAATCTGTCATGATACCCAAACCTGTTATTGCGATATCCTACCACTCCTGGGAAAAGTCTCTGGTGCTAACCGGGTTTATCTCGTTGAAAATAATCGGGATCCTCTTGATAATACTTCAATGGAGCGGAAAGCTCAGTGGTGTGCCGACGGTATCCAGCCTATTCATAACTTAGATTCATACAACTCATCTGATTATCAATATTTTCCACGCTGGATTGAAGTTTTAGGGCGAGGAGATATTATTTCTAATATTGTCGGAGACTTACCCGAATCGGAGCGACAAATCTTGGCAGTTAGAGGGATTCTTGCCCTCCTAGTTTTACCATTAATAGTAGACGATAATTTTTTCGGATTTATCGTCTTTGAAAATTGGTCAAAAGCCCGAAATTGGCATACTTCAGAAGTAGGATTATTGCTATCCGCCGTCACAGCTTTAGCTCTCAAACAGGAACAGTTAAAATCTGAAATAGCCTTGCGAGAAAGCGAACAACGCTGGCAGTTAGTACTTCAGGGCAACAATGATGGTATTTGGGATTGGAATATCAAAACAGGTAAATCGATAATTTCGGCTCGCAATAAGCAAATTTTGGGATACAATGAAGGCGAAGTTATGGATTCCATCTCCGTTGAAGAATGGACAAATCATATTCATCCAGAAGATTTTAAGAATGCGAAAAAGGCGATGGAAGATCATTTGAATCGCCGCACCCCTCATTATGTTGCCGAATATCGCGCCCGCTGTAAAGATGGCAGCTACAAATGGATTTTATCTAGGGGACAGGCATTATGGGATGAGATGGGGAATCCGGTACGGATGGTAGGTTCAATTACCGATATTAGCGATATCTACGACGCACTTCGCTTACGCAAAAATGCCGAAGAAGCCTTGCACAAAAGCGAGCAACGCTGGCAATTAGTCCTCGCTGGCAATAATGACGGGATTTACGATTGGAATATTAATACAGGCGAATCATTCTTTTCTCCTCGCTGGAAAGAAATATTAGGATATAGCGATAGCGAAATATCAAACCACTGGGATGAATGGGTTTCCCGCATCCATCCCGAGGATTTGTATCGAGTAATGTTGGCTACTCAAGATTACCTGGATCGAGAAATTAATTACTACTTTGTAGAATATCGCCTCAAATGTAAAGACAATCGCTACAAATGGGTAGAAAATCGCGGGCAAGCTGTGTGGGATAATGAGGGAAACCCTTTGCGGATGGTTGGTTCCACCAGAGACATCTCTCAACCGAAAAAAGTAGAAGAAGCTTTGCGAAGAAGTGAAGCAAGAGAACGAGAAAAAGCTCAAGAGCTAGAACTAATTTTAAATAAATTAAAACGGACTCAAACTAAACTAATTCAGACAGAAAAAATGTCGAGCTTAGGCCAATTAGTAGCGGGAATTGCTCACGAAATTAACAATCCAGTCAGCTTCATTTGGGGCAATCTTACTCCGGCTAGCCAATATTTTCAAGACTTGATAGTTTTGATTCAAAAATACCAAGAATTTTACCCAGATGCTCCGGCGGAAATTACTCATTTCATCGCAGAAATAGATTTAGATTTTATATCAAAAGATTACTCAAAACTGATCGCTTCTATGCAAATTGGCGCTCAACGTATCCAACAAATTGTTTTATCACTCCGTAGCTTTTCTCGACTCGACGAATCCGAAATTAAAACTGTAGATATTCATGACGGAATCGACAATACACTTTTGATCTTACAACACCGAATGCGAGGAGAAGGGGATCGCCCCCCTATCGAGGTAATTAAACATTACACGCAATTGCCAAAAATTACCTGTTATGCAAGTCAGTTGAATCAAGTATTTTTGAATCTCCTTAATAATGCAATTGATGCTTTGGAAAATCAACCCTCTCCACGGGTGATTACTATTTCTACAGAAAAGTTAGAAGTGAGAGGTAAGAGGTTAGAGATAGGGGGAAAAGAAGAGGTGACAGGTAAGATTTTGAATGGGGTAGGTATTTCTGAATGCCTGTCACCTCTCACCTGTCACCTCTCATCTGTCACCTCTCACCTTTCATCTGCGATGCCTATGTTGGGCGAAGCTATCGCAATTCGGATTAGTGATAATGGTATTGGCATGAGCCATGAAGTACAAAAGCAAATATTCGATCCATTCTTTACGACAAAATCAGTCGGGAAGGGTACGGGATTGGGATTGTCAATTAGTCATGAAATTATTGTAGAAAAACATCAAGGAGAATTTACTTGTATTTCTGAGTTAGGAAAAGGTACAGAGTTTACGATTAAGATACCCATTCTCCCCATCTCCAAAACATAGTTGATACTTGACAATTGTCCATTGACAGTTAATAGTTACTCAGACTACCCTGTTACTCAGACTACCCTGCTGTCAATTGTCAATTGTCCATTGTCCACTGTCAATTGTCCATTGTCAATTAGAATCCAATCCTGCCAATTTGCTAACTACCTCAACGCGATCCCATTCTCCTTGTAATAGGAGGCAATCTTCTGAATGGAATTCCATCCCACCTTTAACCGAATTGAATAGTTTTCCATGACGGCGAATAGATTGAACTGTCACATTATATCTGGCCTTGATATCGGTTGCCTTCATCCCCACTAATAGGGAATTTTCTCCTAAAGTTACCCAATGACTGTATGGCGAACCAACAATTAAAATTCCCATCATCAAGTCTCGAAATGCTGCCAATTCTTCGGCTTCACCAACCACCTGTAAACGATCTCCTGAAGTAACAATTGTATCGCCTTTTGGATAATATTGGGTACGTTCGCCTTTTTGAATTGCCATAACTGTTGCACCCGTTAAATTGCGGATATCTGCTGTAGCTAATGTCATTCCATTTAAAGGAGAACCATTTTCTATGGTTACCCAGGTACTGCGCAATTCTAATGCGGCATCGTTCACATCTTTTCGGACTAAATTTACACCTCTTTCTGGTCTAATGCTGACGTATCTATCAGTACGGATCGCATTAATAACAGATTGGATAATTGACGGTTTTTCTCCTAGAGTTATTAGGAGGTGCGATCCGATTTCCAAGGCTGCTTCAAATTCTGGTTGGACGACTTCCTGTGCCCCTAATTGAGTGAGAATATCGATTTCATTATTATCGTGACACCGGACAACCACATCTAGTTTTGGTGCAAATTCTAAAGCTCTTTTCAGCAATAACCTGGTGCTGGCTGGATCCGGTAAAGCAATTGCTAAAGCTTTGGCTTTTTCTAAATGGGCTTTTTCTAAAACCATTTCTGAATCGGCATCACCAAAAATATAGGGAATCTTTTCCTGTCTTAACTGTTGAATAGCTGCCTCACTATTTTCGACAACGAGGACGCTATAGCCCTGACTGTGGAGAATTTTCACAATAATTTGTCCAACTCTGCCGTAACCTGCTACGATCACGTGATCGCGAATGGTTTCTGGAATTGATAGAGCTTTCGTATCTCGAAACTTACGGAGGTATGTGGATAATCCCGGCAAATTACTCAATTCATCAGCGATACGGGGAGAGAATTGCAGCCAAACTGGCGTGAGAACTAAGGTAATTGCCGTTGTTCCTAAAATGAGGAGATATTGATTTTCATCAAGAAAGCCATTTTCTTTACCAACTAAGGCTAAAACAAAAGAAAATTCACCAATTTGATTGAGGCCGAAGCTGGCGATGAATGCTGTTTTAAATGAATAACCAAATTTCAATATAATCGGCAAGATGATCGCAGCTTTCCCCAACATCACTACGGCAACTAAACCCAAAATCAAACCAATATTATCAATTAAAACCCCAGGATCGATCAACATACCAATCGAGGCAAAAAATAAACTAGCAAATGTATCTCTTAGTGGCAATACTTTAGCCAAAGCTTGATCGGAATAATCAATCTCAGCAATCATTAAACCTGCCACAAATGCTCCCATTTCAATGGAAAGACCGAGAGCCTCTGTTGTCAAAGCTACCCCCAAACATAAAGCAATTACTGTAATTAAAAATAGCTCGCTACTTTCCGTGCGCGCGACACTTTTAATTGCTGGTGGAACCACCCAGCGACCAACAGCGTAAGCTCCAGCAATAAATACTAAAACCTTCAGTAAAGCACCGACAATTTCCCAGCCAAGATTAGCAGGTTCTTTCAGAGCAGGTAAAATAGCTAACATTAATCCTAAAGCCAAATCTTGAGCAATCAAAATTGCCAACATAACTTGACCGTGGAGAGTATTAATTTCACCTCTTTCGGTGAGAGTTTTGAGGACAACAGCCGTTGAAGAAAGAGAAAGAATTGCACCCAAAAATATCCCCTGGTTGAATCCATTAACCCAACCAATGACCGTTGCTAAAATAGCAACCAGACCAATAGTTACCCCAATCTGGAGTAAACTACCTTTGATAGCAATATCTTTAACCCGTTTAAATTCCGCGATCGAGAATTCCACTCCCAGCGCAAACAAAAGGAATGCTACACCTATTTCCGCTAGCGGTTTAATTTCGTTAGCTTCGCTCAAAAGTTTCAAACCAAAAGGCCCCACAACTAAGCCACTGACTAGGTAGCCTAAAAGTACAGGTTGGCGCAGTTGTTTAGCGAGATATCCGCCAGCAGCGGCAGATCCCAAGGCTGTCATTAGATCTAAAATAAAATTATGTCCTGCTGCCATATTTGCGATCGGTTATTTGTGGTTGGTTAAGAGAAGGGGAAGGAGCCAGAAGCAACGGGGAACAGGGAATTAGTTATTTCTCTGTTGAATCCTCACCTTTGGCAAGCCTCCATCAATGCTAAAGCCAAAGGGATATGGGGCAGTCAAGCGAGAAGCCAAGGTAGTATTGGGGAATCGAGGGAGAATATACCCAGGTATGGAGAAAAATGTTAAGTTGAGTAACGGTATACCCTGACAGGCTTGGGAAACACGCCCTAGACCTGGGCATGAAGAGGCTTGATGAGATGATATAAATATTGATGTCAATATTCAATAGATTAGCTACAGTTAAACTAATAGTAGTCAGGACTGATGACAAGACTCAAAACTCTTTGAGGAACATGGCGATGCGGCAGGAACAACAACAGCGAATTATGGGCTACTTCATTGAGGAGGCAAAAGATCACCTCAATACCATCGAACAGGGCTTGCTAAACCTGCAAAGCACCATGGAAGATCCGGAAATGCTCAATGAACTATTCCGTGCTGCTCATTCTGTCAAAGGAGGGGCGGCAATGTTGGGGATAAACAGCATTCAGCGCACCGCCCATCGCCTAGAAGACTCCTTCAAACTCCTCCAAGCATCGCCCATCAAGACTGACTATCAGCTAGAATCCCTATTTTTGCAAGTATTTGATAAACTGGAGAACCTTGTCGAGCAACTCCAAACACCTACAGGATTAACCGATGAAATTGCAGGGAACATCCTGTCAAACGCCGAGTCAATTTTTGAGCAACTTCACAATCATCTGGAAAACCTCAGCCACCGTCAAGCTGGGAAGACAACAAGTACATCTCCACACCTAGCCCAGTCTGGAGAGACAAATAGCCGCCAACTACCCGCTACATTTAAACGAGATGTGCTAGTGGAACTGCGGGCAATGTTGCAACTGTTTAAGCAATCAGACACGCAAGAACATCGTGGAACATTGCAGAATCATTGTCAACGTTTGTTCCGGATGGGAGAAGAATGGGCATTGTCAGGATGGGGGGAATTAATCGAAACAGCACGAATTGCAATCGCCAACACTGACAATTCCTATCGCCACCTGGCTAATCTGACAATTAAAGAAATTAAACAAGCTCAGGAATTAGCCATCACAGGAAGATCTTTTGAAATTACCCCCAGTACGGAACTAAAATCACTCATACCGAGACGGAGTAAAGATGCCAACATAGCCAAAGATTATAGCTATAAAAATAGCAATATTCGCAGTAATTTTCCACAGAATCTCATCTTATCCGGCTCGGAACGACCATATCATAATATATCTTCAATTACCCCCTTGAGTAGCAATAGAGACACCTATATTCCCAAAGAGGAAACTTATATTCAACCAGAAATAACCTATATCCAACCAGACAATTCAGCAGATCGAGATCGAGGCAAACAAGGTTCTAATTCATTGAATTCGTCACCACAAGAATCTTCAGGATATCCAAGTTCTAACCGCCAACTTCCAGACCACGTAGAACCAGAAATGGGTATGGCAGAAATTAATACCTTAGCCGATATTTTTGAAGGCCAAACCCCAGATTTGGATGAAACATGGGAAGAAGAGGAAATCATCAATCTAGACGAAAACCATTTAGGATTAACAGTAGAAAACTCATTAAGTCAAAACGATCGCAACGATTTGGCTGACTTAATTGGGGATGTGGGAAGCACAGAAGTATATCAAACAGAAGGAGCAACTAGCGACGATTTTGGCTACTGGCTGGGTGATGAATACCCAAAAAACGGGACAAAATCGCCAAAGCGCGATCGTCATCCAGAATCCAATCTAGCTCTGGACGATGAATTTTCTGACCTACTATTCGATCCCGATAGTCCAGACACCATCACTACTCCCAGTATCTCAACAGAAGACTTTGACAGTTTGTTTGACAGTAACTTCTTAGCAGAAGATAGCACATCGGCAGGAACCATAACCGATTGGGAAACAAACTCATGGAACATCAATACATCAGGAGATTCATCCCCATCCATTCCTGCCAATCCGTCACAGGAAGAAGCCAGTCAAAGACAATGGGAATTTAAGGAATTACGAGAGCCGTCAAATTCCTCTGGCAAAGGAGAAAGCGCTAGTCCAGAAGTAAATCGAGAAGATATAGAGTTTCTTAATTTTGAAGTGGATATGTCTAAGGGATTACCAGAGGATTTATTTGATGATGAATTCACTGACAATACCCCTGCTGAACAAAATTATGAGTTTTTATTCAATGAAGAAGTAACTGGAATCCCTCAATCGACTAACGATGACTGGGAATCTCTGTTTCCTGAAGGCAGCGAGAGTCTACCCTCCTCTCCAGCCCCAGTGCAGGAATCGATAGAAGATTTCAATTGGGATGAAGATGTATTTGCAAGTGACGGAGTGGATACAGCCATTCAGTTACCAACAACAGATGAGGCGGAAACAGGATTGTTTGATTGGGGAGAAGCTCCAGAAATTACTCAATCGGCTACCGATGACTTAGCATCTCTATTGGCTGAAGCAAGCGAGGATTTTACAGAATCTCCAGCTCAATCATCTGGAGATGATTTCAGTTGGGATCGAGATTTATTCGCCAATGAAGACTTGAATTCAGAAATCCAGTTACCAGAAGCAGAAACAGGATTGTTTGATTGGGGAGAAACAGAGGAAGTCATTCAATCAGCTACCGACGACTTAGCATCTCTATTGGCTCAAACAAGGGAAGATTTTACAGAATCTCCAGCCCCAGTGCAGGAATCGATAGAAGATTTCAATTGGGATGAAGATGTATTCGCAAGTGACGGAGTGGATACAGCCATTCAGTTACCAGCAACAGATGAGGCGGAAACAGGATTGTTTGATTGGGGAGAAACTCCAAAAGTTACTCAATCGGCTACTGATGACTTAGCATCTCTATTTGATGAAGCAAGGGAAGATTTTACAGAATCTCCAGCCCAATCATCCACAGATAATTTCAGTTGGGATGAAGATTTATTCGCCAATGAAGGCTCGAATTCAGAAATCCAGTTACCAGAAGCAGAAACAGGATTGTTTGATTGGGGAGAAACTCCAGAAATTACTCAATCGGCTACCGATGACTTCGCATCTCTATTTGATGAAGCAACGCCGCCCCTTGACGAGTTTCCAACCTTAGCCCAAACATCTGGAGAGGATTTTAACTGGGATGAAGATTTATTCATCAGTACACCATCAGAAGCAGAAAGAGAAATAGAAGGAGAAAGAGAATGGTTTGAGGAAAATGAAAATACCGAAAAGCAACCCGTAGTAAATCAAGAGCTAGAATTATTGTTTGGGGAAGAAACAGAGGAAGTGTCACAGGCTCCATCTGTAGCAGCGTCACCTAGCAATGAGTTGATGTGGGATGAAGATTCATTCATCAGTGTGGAAAAAGAGTCAGGAATAAATCTGGAGTCACCCAGAGACAAGGAGACAGAAATTGAACTATTTGACGGGAACGATAATCCCGAAAATCAAACAGAAGTCAATGGAGATGGAGATTTAGACTCATTATTTGGTGAAGTGGCGGAAGCATCAATAGAATCACCATCTTTAGGAGAATTATCCGCGATAGGTGAGTTTAATTGGGATGAAGATTTATTGAATGAAGGAAATTCAGATTCAGAAATAGATTTAATTACTGAAAAGGGAGAGGAAATAGGAAGCGGAAGGTTTGATTGGGAAGAAAAATCAATAACAGATCGAGCTGAACTAGAAAACTTAGAGTTATTATTAGGAGATAATCCAGCTCTTTTCCAGGAAGTTCAACCTTTGTCAGGAGGAGACATAGGGGAATTGAGATGGGAAGAAGAAGTGGTAGATTCTAGCGTTCATAAATTAGAAAAAAGATCGGAGATAAATAAAAATGGAATAAATAGAGTAGATGATGGGGACAACCTGCCAGATTTGATTCAAGCAAATACCCAAGATATGGCAGGATTCGGAGATTTATTTACTTCAGAAGATCAAAACAATTTGTGGTGGGAAACGTCGCGAGGAGCAGAGGGGGAATTACCATCCCAGGCGAATACCGGGTTCGACGAGTTAGAGGAGCTATTGAATGGCAACAGCATCACAAATATCAGCAGTAGTTATGAGTTAGATGAATTAGACGCTCTATTAGATGGACATGGAATACTAAAGAGCAGTAGGAGTATCCATGAGTTAGATGAATTAGACGCTCTATTAGATGAACCAGATAATCTCAGTATCAGTACCAGTGTCACCGAACTAGATGAATTGGATATACTCTTAAATGCCGAGATAAATATTGACAGATTGTTACCGGAATTAAAGACTACTGATTCCGGCGAAGCAAGAGAAGGGATATTAAATGAAATAACACCAAAGCCAACCAATAAAACAAAAGAAACAGAAGGAAAGAAAGCCAAGACAACTAACCCAGAAGATATTTTAGATGCTGAACTCGAAAAAATGCTGAGAGATGCCCAAGAAAGTATGGGTGGGCCACCAGCAAATCGCTTGGATCAGCGCCAAAATCGGCCTCAACCCCGGCGGATTAAAATGTTCGAGCAGAACATGCGAGTCTCAGCCAAACACCTAGACAACCTGAGCAACCTAGTAGGAGAACTAGTAGTCAGTCGCAACAGTTTAGAGCAAGATCAAGAACGCCTCCGTCAGTTCCTAGATAATTTACAGCATCAAGTATTAGGACTGAGCGATGTTGGTTCCAGAATGCGGGATTTGTACGAGAGATCGCTCCTAGAAGGCTCCTTGTTGGCAAGTCACCACAGCTATAGAACCTCATTCTCCTCAGACGAGCGGAGCCAAAATCATCAAAATCAAAATAACAGTGCCGAATATCACCCCCTGGAAATGGACAGATTCACCGGGTTCCATTTACTATCCCAAGAGATGATCGAGCTAATCGTCCAAGTGCGAGAGTCAGCATCAGATATCGAATTTTTAGTCGAAGAAACAGATCAAGTTACTCGCAACTTGCGTCAGGTAACAACCCAACTCCAAGAAGGACTAACGCGATCCCGAATGGTACCCTTTGCCGAAAATGCAGATAGACTCCATCGAGCAGTCCGCGACATTTCCATGAAATTAGGCAAAGAAGCCCAGTTGAGCGTTGATGGCAGAGAAACTCTCATTGACAAAATGATTCTCGAACACCTCTACGCTCCCATGACTCACCTGGTAAACAATGCCCTCACTCATGGCATTGAAACGCCAGATGTCCGGAAAGCAGGCAAGAAACCACCAGTCGGACAAATTGTCCTCAATGCCTTCCATCAAGGAAACCAAACAGTCATTTCCATCTCCGATGATGGAGCAGGTATCGATCCGGAAAAGATCAGGAAAAAAGCAATTCAGCTAGGATTAGTGACACCCGCTCAAGCCAAAACACTAACAGCTCTGGAATTATACGACTTTCTCTTCCACCCAGGTTTTACCACCAAAGAACAAGCCGACGACTATGCTGGGCGCGGCGTGGGGATGGATGTGGTAAGAACCAGCTTAAGTGAAATTCGAGGCGATATTTACACTGATTCCACCCTGGGGAAAGGCACAACATTTACCATTCGCTTGCCCCTTACCCTCAGTATTTGTAAAGCCCTCTCCTGTCTATCAGACAGGGCACGGATTGCCTTCCCCATAGACGGGGTAGAAGATATGTTCGATGTCCCCAGCGATCGCATTCAAACCAACGAACAAGGTAAACCTTGCATTCAATGGCGCGATACCCTGATCGCTTTTCAACCCCTCTCCGAGTTGCTCGCTTACAATCGTCAGCTCAGTCGTGGGAATGTTTATGGTGGTAAACGAGAAGACGACCTCATCTCCATTGTCGTCTTGCGCAGCCCCGGTAACTTCCTCGCCATCCAGGTGGATCAAGTCCTCGGCGAACAGGAAATCGTCATTAAACAATTGGAAGGCCCAGCACCTAAACCAGTAGGGATTGCTGGAGCAACTGTTTTGGGCGACGGGAAAATTATGCCAATTGCTGATGTCCTGGAGTTGATCGACTTGAGCCTGGGCAGGCTGCGGAAAGACAGCGCCATGATTTGGTTGAGGGATCAACCCGAACTTCCCGGCGAAGAGGATACGCTAACCGCACATGAACCGATGGTATTGATTGTGGATGACTCAATTACCGTCCGAGAACTCCTCTCCATGACATTCTCTAAAGCTGGGTATCGCGTCGAACAAGCACGAGACGGACAAGAAGCATGGGAAAAACTGCGATCGGGACTCCCTTGTGATATTGTATTCTGCGATATTGAAATGCCCAGAATGGACGGTTTAGAGTTGCTCTCCAGACTCCAGAAAGATGATATCCTCAACCAAATCCCCATCGCTATGCTGACATCTCGCGGGGCCAAACGACATCGACAAATGGCATCCCAACTTGGCGCAAGCGGCTATTTCACCAAGCCTTATTTGGAAGAAGCACTGCTTGATGCGGCTCAACGGATGATTAAAGGTGAGGTACTTCTGAACCCGACTGAGGATTAATTTCAGTCAAAAGGTTAAAGGTTAGAGGTTATAATCAAAGGTTTAGCCTCTAACTTTTTCAATTTGCGATCGCCTTCGGCACTCACGAAGTCGATCTCGCAATCGGAGAGGAAATCCATTGCCAAAAAATCATAAATAGCCAATAATAAACGATTTGACAGCTTTCTTCCCGATCCCATAGCCAATAGTCCCTCCCTATATCTCCACTAACCAACAATAACAAATCATCCATAACCAATGATTCTTCGCAAAATAAATATAAATAATGCCTTATCAATCGCCATTTTTATTTCGTTAATATTTGGAAATTCAGCATCAGGATCTCCAGAAACAGAGCCAAAATTAAAAGTGGGGATCGTCCAGCGCTTTGGCAATGAAAATACCGATATCATCAACCTACAATCTACTTCAGGAGATACCCTTACTCTCAAATTTTTGGCAGGGAATATGGAACCGCAAACCGTGCAAGCCAAAAGCGTTAAGGTAGAAATGGTGATGCAACAGCTACCCAAACCAATTGTGGAAGAACGTTTAGTTCTCAGCAATCATGCTACCTTTGAAACAGCAGAAGATGCAGCAAATCAGTGGAAAGCCAAAGGTATTGAGGTAGAAATTACTCAACCGGAACGTTGGCAAGTTTGGGCGAAACGCAATGTTTATCCTTCGCCATTAGTCCGACGCTTATTGCTGCAAAATATTCAATCCCAAGGCCATAAGAATGTTCGTTTGGAAACTCAAGTTTTGCCTCAAGTAAAACGGATATCCTTTGCCATAGATGGTTTTCGCTATACTAGAGGGTGGTTAGAGATTTCCGCTGGTAAAAATCTCATTCAGGTGAGTCAAGGTGCCGACAACAAAAATGTTCGTCTCTATGGGGGATCTCTCCGGCTTCAGGCCAACGCTTACGGAACCTACACTCTCGTCAATCAAGTCCCCATCGAAACCTATCTACGGGGTGTGGTTCCCCACGAAATTGGACCTGGCGCACCATACTCCGCAGTAGAAGCTCAAACTATTCTGGCTCGAACCTACGCTCTGCGGAATCTCCGTCGATTTGTGGCAGATAACTACGAAATCTGTGCTGATACTCACTGTCAGGTTTATAAAGGACTAACTGGTACAGTGGCTAGAGCTGATCAAGCGATCGCAGCTACCAACGGGATGGTGTTAACCTATAACAACGAGTTAGTAGATGCTTTGTATGCTGCTACCTCCGGCGGCGTGACTTCACCATTTTCCGATACCTGGAATGGAGTGGATCGTCCTTATCTTAAAGCTGTGGTAGACTCGCCCAATCCGATTTGGAATTTGTCCCAAAAATCCCTGGCTGATGAAGAAAATTTCCGCGAGTTTATCAATTTAAAGGAGGGATTTAACGAAAGTGGGCGGGATCTTTTTCGCTGGCGCAGAGAAAATACCTTGGAACAGATTACTGCCGATTTGCAACGCTATCTAACGCGAACCCAAAACCCCCTTGCCAGCTTTACCAAAATTGTCCGGATGCAGGTGGTGGAGAGATCTCCTTCCGGACGTATTCTGACTCTCAAAGTCCAAACTGACAAGGGTGTGGTTGAACTTCATAAAAATGAAGTCCGCAGTGCCTTTACCCCTCCGATTAGTACTCTGTTTTATTTAGATCCGATTTATGATGAGGCGAAAACACTCAAAGGCTATGCCTTCGTTGGTGGTGGGATGGGACACGGTGTCGGTTTGAGCCAATACGGTTCCTATAATTTAGCTCAAATCGGTTGGTCAGGGGCGCAGATTCTCAATTTTTACTATCCCGGTACGGAAATTAAGCCCCTTGATAATTCAATTGTATTCTGGCGAGAACCTGAACCAGCAGTGAAAGCCCAACCATCGATCCTAGATCGGTTATTTAAAAAATAGGGAATAGAGGAACATAATCAAAAATATTCCTCATCTTGACTAAGTAGGGCTTGCTGAAAAAGTAGGATCGTGAGGATGGGGTGTGGGGTGTAGGGTGTGGGGTATGGAGTATGTTTTTTTTGTGTGGCACA
>DOIX01000042.1:1094-1254 GCA_003511885.1 Cyanobacteria bacterium UBA11153 | reverse complement strand
TATACAGCAAGCCCTAAATATTACTAAAATTTATTAGTTACGCCAACGCCCGCGATACCCACACAGTCTCGCGAGCGTTAAAACTTTTAGTACAGTTCGTCTTCTTTGTGGGTAACGATGACGCAATCAGATTTAGGCATAGCGACACAGGTTAGAACAT
>DOIX01000042.1:500-816 GCA_003511885.1 Cyanobacteria bacterium UBA11153 | reverse complement strand
GATCGCCTTGATCTACTTCACCACTTTCCAGTTTACCAGCGCAGGTTGAGCAAGCACCAGCGCGGCAGGAAAAGGGAAGATCCAAGCCTTGTTCTTCAGCTACGTCAAGAATGATTTCATCATCTTTAACATTAAGTTCTTGAGTGCCTTCGGGGGTCTTCAAGGTAACTTTGTAAGTTTTAGCCATTAGTGTTCCTCTGGTTTTGATATGAAACGGCAGTGTTAATCGTATCTGAAGCACAGGTACATCCAGCACAAGCTTGCGCGATCGCTAGCCAGGTCGTGTTCGCTTCATTTCTGATACTACGAGAAAAAG
>DOIX01000042.1:0-290 GCA_003511885.1 Cyanobacteria bacterium UBA11153 | reverse complement strand
ATTTCTGATACTACGAGAAAAAGTTGAAGAGGTTAGACAGGATTAAAAATGAAATTGTTAATTGAATATTAAATTAGTTATGCTTATATAGCATCAGGTTGGTGAGGGAGCCGATAATTATTCCACCTATTGGTCATCAATCCCAGTTTTCATCAGAGTTTCCTAATCTTTACTTCCTTACGGTTGGTTGTCTAAAACTTTGATTAATTAGTATCAATTATATTCATAATTAAAATCAATGATTGATGGTACAGGTGATGGGACAAGTCACCATCAATAAGACGCAGCGG
>DOIX01000197.1 GCA_003511885.1 Cyanobacteria bacterium UBA11153 | reverse complement strand
CTCCTCAAGGCAACAAAGCCTAACTATTTATCTCCGAATGCTTCACCCTCCTCAAGGCAACAAAGCCTAAATATTTATCTCCAAATGCTTCACCCTTCTCAAGGCAACAAAGCCTAAATATTTATCTCCGAATGCTTCACCCTCCCCTAACTGTTGATAGTTGATAATTACTCAGATTAATATCCTGTCCATTGTCAATTGTCAATTGTCCATTGTCAACTGTTCCGAATTTCTTCCCAAAATAGCTGATACTGCTTAATTAATTTCTCAGATATTGGATAGATAAATTCACTTTTATCCATGACTGAGGTATCCGGTAGCAGTAATTTATTATCTGCCACTTTTTTCGGTAAATCCCCTCGATTAATACTAGTGAGTCGAGGTGAAGGTGCATCACCTAAGAGAGACATACTAATGGCTGCTTCCTTTTGCCAGCAAAAATCAATCCATTTTTTACTGATAGAGATGGAATCTGTGGTTTTTCCGGAATTAGATTCTTGAGGAAATCCAGTAGGTTGTACCCATAAATCTGCCCAAAGAGATGTACCAGAAGCAGGGACAACAGCTTCAATATCGCGCACGCTTTCCCCTAAAGATAGTATATCTGTAGACCAACCAACGGCAACCCAAGTATCTTCCAAAACAAGTGGTTCTAAATAGCGATCTGAACTGTATAATTTAGCTTGTCTATGTAGGGCTAATAGTTCTTTTTTTAAATTAGGTATCTGACTTAAATCAGTTTGGTTATAAGACAATCCCATTTTCTTCAAAGTCAAGCCAATTATCTCTCGCGGTTGATCTAATAACGAAATGCGATCGCGCAAGTCTGCCCGCCATAAGTCACTCCAATCTTTGGGTTTCCAACCTAATTCTTCAAACTTGTCGCGGCGATAGGCAATGACTGTCGTACCCCAGCGATAAGGTGCGCCCCAGATTAATCCTGATTTATCCAATTCTCCCTGTTCATTCCGAGTTACAAGTTTCCGCCAAACTGGAGATAATTCTTTCCATCCTCCTAATTCTTCAATTTTTAGGGGTTGAATGAGTTTTTGTTTAATTGCTGCTTCTAACCAAGAATCTCCCAAGGTTACTAAAGATGGTATTTCACTGTTTTTATGTCCGATTAAGGGAATTGAATCCCATAAGCTTTGTTTCTTTTTTTCTTCAACTTGTTTTTTCCAGTTTCCCAGACTTTTGTATAAATTATTTAATTGGGATTCTGGCTCAAATTTAAGGTTGATTGGTTCCTGTAATACTTTGCGAAATTCTCCTAAAAGTTGCACGGGAACTGAATCTTGTAAAAGTTTAACTTTTAAAGATAATTTCTGATTATTGTTACACCCAGACACCAATTGTCCCATGGCTAAGGCGCTCACACCTGTCATAAAGGATCGTCGCTTCATCTCCCATTTCACCTAGTTGCAATTGTTTTAATTAAGACTGCGCTACACAATTCTACTTTACCATTGCCGATCGACTAACCCGGTTTTTCCCAAAATTATCAGTTAAGACGAGCAATCCCCTTAATCTACATTGGATAACTAGGAATTCCTTTCCTTTTCAGAAATTATAGCAACCGCCAGGGCGGTTAAGGCGTTCTCGATGCCTGAAACCATTGATTTTACGACTTTCTTCCCTAGTCCCTAGTCCCTAGCCCCTAGTCCCTTGCTATAACATAATTTTGGCGATTTTTGAGATAGACAACATTGTGGAATCGGGCGGCTAGAGTCAGACAACCTGACATTAGACAAGACTTATTTGTATATTTTTATACATTTAATTCCTTTAGCCTTCAGGAGGAAATAATCTTAAGAAAACATTAATTTTAATATAAATCTTCATAATTTTCCTCGAAAGGCTAGAAAATGCGTGAATATTAGACAAAATCGAAGCCAAGAAATCAATTTGCTAATCAATTTACAAATATTTGCCATTAAGAAAATATAAACAAATAGAGCGATCGCAGCCTTATTAAGATCGAATAGTTAAATGAATCAGGACTCAAGGTAGTTTTAAGTTAAAAGTGATTAGCATAAAAGAAGAAAGAAGTTGGGACTTACGCACAGAAACGACATATCCTTGTAGCAATCCTGGTTTGAGAAGCTGTAAGCCTCATAATACCGTTGATAATCTGGTTGAGTGCGTCAGTCCGAAAAGTAAAAGTTATGGAAACTAAACGTCCTATGGATACCCTACAGAAGGAAATCATCGCTTTAAGTCATAAAGTAGATATGCTATATGAAACCATGGAGGATCTAAGCAAAGAAGTCTCAGGAGCTGTATCGGAAATTAAACAGATGCTGGAAGCAGAGTCATGCGACTCATTGGGAATCGTTAGTGCGAGATTGAATAGCGATCGCACTCAATACCTTCTTGACTCGGTGATGGATCATAAAGACATCCTGATGGATAATAACAGCGATCGCTTCCATTCCCATCAAAATGGCGATAAACCATTGTCTGACGAAATTCAAGTCCAACGCCTAACAGCCCAACTGACAGCGGCTTACAATCGGATTGCAGCTTTGGAAGAACAACTCCTCGTCCAAAGAATCCACGTCCAAGCCTAATCTCCAACCTGCCTGACACGACTTTGAGGAAAACGCCATCCTAGCAGGCATCCGGCTGACTAAAAGGTAATTGCCGAAAATTACCTCTGATTTTGTCGTGCAATCAACCCTTCAATCGCTTCGAGTAATTGCTCTGAATTACCACCTTTATAAAGATAACTCGCGATCGCACAACCTCCTGCACCCACCCCTTCTTTGACAAATCCTGCCTCGTAAACTTGCAACTGTTGATAACGAGATTGGCTAAAATTTAAGTTGCTTGCTAACAGTGGTACATCACCAATCTCTCTCGCTAATCCCACTGTATCCCCCGTGGGATCTTCTGCCACCCACCGCGTTGTCCCCACGACAATTTGTTCAGGCTGCCAAGATAGTGTTAACCCACCCAATTTGGCTATCGCCTGCGCTAAAGCATAAACTGCTAGCATTTGCGTGCCCCCAGCCAACAATACCCCACAATGACGACTAACTGCGATCGCCATCCCCGCAGCTACAATTTGCATAGGATCCCCCACTCCTGCTACTAATCTCCATGGAGAATGGGGAGTAGGGACTAGGGAATAGGTACTAGGGGAAGAGAGTTTTGAGGAGTCAGTTTTAACTTCTAAGTTTTCTCCTCTGCCCCCCTGCTCTCCCGCTCCCCTGCCCCCCTGCTCCCCCCCCCCCTCGGGAGCGGCGTTCTCGTTTCTGGCCCGGTAATTGGCCTTACTTCGGTGCCGCGTAAACCACCTCACCACCGATCACGGTCAT
>DOIX01000083.1 GCA_003511885.1 Cyanobacteria bacterium UBA11153 | reverse complement strand
CTTATCTCCCTTGTCCCCCTTGTCCCCCTTGTGCCCCTTGTCCCCCTTATCCCTCAATCCTGAGTCTTGCAGCGCTCTAAATAAATTTGAAATACTTTATCTTTCGGATTAACATCTAGACATTCTAGAAATAATTGCTTTGCTTGGAAAAATGATTGCCTAGTGTACAGAAAAATGGCTTCTTCAAATCTAGATTTTGTGATCTGTTTTGCCTGTTTAATTTCGGGAGAATCTGCATCAAATATTTCAAAAACTGATACCATTTCTGATTTGCCTTTAACCTGTACTCTATCAATAATCCGAAAGTCATACTGAATGGGATGCTCTAGGCGCAAAAATGTGTGGTGAGAGATTAATAAAGATGCGCCATAATATTTTGTTAAGCCTTCCAATCTGGATGCTAAATTGACAGCATCGCTAATGACAGATCCATCCATCCGATTCGGGCTACCCACGGTTCCTAACATTAAAGATCCCGTGTTAATACCAATACCAATTTGGATAGGGGGAAGTTCCGACATCTGGCGTTTTTGATTGTACTTGGCTAATTCTTTTAACATATCAATTGCTGCTTTTACTGCATTATCTGCATCACCGCTAAACAAAGCCATAATCGCATCACCAATATACTTATCGATAAATCCTTGATTTTGGATAATCGCAGGTTCCATTCTTGATAAATAGGCATTAATAAATTTGAAGTTATCTTCAATGCTCATCTGTTCGGATAGGGTAGTAAAGTTGCGGATATCAGCAAATAAAATTGACATTTCTTGCTGGACTGCATCCCCTAAATGGACATCAACAATACTTTCTTTCTTCAATAATTGGAGAAATTGACGCGGGACAAAGCGTTCATTGGCCTGATTAATTTGATAGAGTTTTTCTGTAAACTCAATTCGCTGAGTTTCTGCCCGTTTTCGTTCGGTAATATCTTCACTAAAACCTTGGTAATAGAGGAGTACCCCATTGTCATCGTATACAGCGCGTGCATTCTGATTAATCCAGATAATCGTGCCATCTTTGCGATAAATCTGAAACTCAAATTCAGAAACACCTCCCTCTTCCTCCATTAATCTGACGAATTCATTTCTCTTATTGGCATCGACAAATAGTTGATTCTCAATATCAACGATAGATGCGATTAATTCTTCTGGAGAATCGTAGCCGTAGATTTGGGCAAGGGCAGGATTGGCACTGAGATAACGTCCTTCGGGCGTACTTTGAAAGATACCTTCTAAAGCATTTTCATAAATGCGGCGGTATTTTTCTTCTGCTTGTCTAAGTTTTTCTTGGGCGCGTTTTCGTTCCGTGATATCGGCAAAGGCGACAAGTGCGTAGGCAATATTTCCAGATTCATCATAGATGGGAGTTCCCCATGCTTCAATGGGAATAGTTTTGTTTCCGAGATGGATTTCTATATCATCAACAGTAGTTCTTTTGCCTTTCAATGCTTGGACGATGGGTAGTTTTTCTGATGGATATAATTTGTTGGTTCCGGCAATATAGTTTTGATAAGTTTCCGATAATTGTTCTACTCTGGTTGATGGTACTACTCCTTTTCCTAGTAACTCTTGTGCTTTTTGATTGGCGAAATATGGTTTGCCATTGGCATCAATTACGGCAACTCCTATGGGCATTCCGTCTAGAAATTGAGCCAGTTTTCTTTCACTTTCACGTCTGGTTTCTTCTGCCCGATATTGTAAGTCTGATTCAACTCGATCGTGGTGTTCGGTAGTAGTTTCTAGCATAATTTCTAGATCCGCTTTTTCTTCTTCTAACTGACGAGTTTGGCGCTGTAATTCTAGCCAGTAGTATCCGCCAATTGCGATCGCGGATCCTGTCAAAGCTATGAAGGGCGAAACTATGGGTATCCACCATCCTTTAAGAAAGGCTCCATAACTCGTAGTTAATAATATTCCGCCTACGGGGATAAGGGTAATACTCAGGTTTCCCCATATCGGGGATTTTTTTAATCGGGTGAATTGCAATAGTTTCCATCTCGCTGTTGCACCTGCAAAAGACCAAGTTAAAATCCATACCCATTCAATGGGTTTTGTCCAACTTTTAATTAAAGGTCTTCCTTCGATGGCGCTACTGACAATTTGACTAGCTATATTAGCATGAATTACCACTCCTGGTATGCGTTTGGGACTGGTGAATAAACTGCTACTATAGGGTGTAAAGAAAAAATCGTTAGAACTTTGTCCTGTTGCACCAATGAGCAAAATTTTATCTTTAAGTAATCCTGATGGTATGCGATCTTTTAGGACATCTGTTATTGATATTTTCCTGAAATTTTCTAAGGTTCCGCGAAAATTTAATAAAATTTGATAACCACCTGAATCAGCACCAACATAACCTGCTTCATTTCCGGTAAAAGGTGTAAATAGGGCTTTTCCTAACTGATATTGTTTGCGATTCGGATCGACTACTTGCAGGGAAATACCTGATTTTTCTAGATACATTAAGGCTAATTTTGTCCCTAGGCTTTCTTGAGTGTTCCCGTCGTCATCTCTAACTGTCAATAAGCCGCGACGTACTTTACCATCAGCATCTAATATTAAATCGGCATTGGCAATTTGACCCAGTTCCTTTAATATTGGGGAAGATCCTACTGTTTCTCCAACTGCTTTCTCAATTCCAATCAGGTTGGGCGTGTTATTAAATACTTTGATTAATTCTTGATTCCCTGGTGGTACTGGTAAATTACGATAAAGATCTAGTCCGATAACTCTTGGTTTTTGGGCTTTTAGTTTTTCAATCAATTCTGCTAGGATCCCATCGGGAATTTGACTTTTGCCAATTTTGTTAAGATCTGATTCAGTAATTGTGACAATAACAATACGCGGATCGTCTGCCTCTCTGGGGCGGAAGCGAATCAGTTGATCCCTACCTGCCCATTCCAACAGCTGAAACCAGCCCAGGGATGTGGCGGCAATGACTAAGCCAGCAGCAATTGGGGCGGTAATCAACACTGCCTGCCATCTCCCGATACCTTCTTTGATTTTCCGCCACATGTACAACAAGGTTACTAGAAAATTAACGATTAATGGCTGATTGAGGGAAACGATTAAAGGGGAAGGGGTAAAAAACTTGATGATAGCCTTTTTCCTCTCCCCCTTTCCCTAACCGATATTCTCGATTAGCCATTAACTATTAATCATTACCTCTGTGGCAGTTTTCGGCTAAACCTGTACCAAATTGCTACAGGAGTGGTTGATTCGCGATCGCGTCTAGTCCTACTGACTTTAACAGGTTTTCCCAGTTGGTGGCTAGGGTTAAATTGTCAGGTTGCGATCGCCTCTGTTCGGCTAAACTGGCTATGGTGTCGTACCAAATCCCGTTTTTGCCATAGATGGCAGCACGTTCTACAGGTGATAAGTTATTGAGGGTAGCATTTTCGGTTCCATTCGCCTCAACGCGCTGAATTTCTCCCTCTACCCAAGGACTATCTGGTCTAATTTCTGACGAACACATTAGCACGAAAGACCATTTATAGCTTTTTCCACTTTCCATTGCTGGGGCATCAGCGGGAAGTTTGAAGCTGACAATTCCTGCTTTACTGGGAATTGGCAATGTGGTTTTGTAGTAGTAATCTTCATTGTCATCCCGCAGCACAAACATGGCTTTTGGGGCAGAAGTTTGGGGAATGTATACAAAAAATGTGGGACGATCTGCTACAGTTAATGCTCGATCGTTGGTGGGCATCACGGGGGTAATCGAAGGACCTGAATTAACTGCATCTTGAGGGCATAACCCAGCATCGCGGGATGCCCCTCCTACGGTATCTTTAGGTTTGCCATTCCCTGGTGGATCGAATGTGACGCTAGCACTTAAATTAGTAGGAATGCTACTATCTGAGCTGAAGTCTATTGATTTTGCTTGTACTCGCATTGGTAGGCTGCCGATGAGAATCAGTTTCAGCGATAAGCCTACGGATAAAACTTGAAGAAATTTGCTGTATTTTTCTCTGTTCACAATTTTATCTCCCTTTGTTCTTTTTTAGATATACTCTGCTTCACTCTAACTATAGAGGGGGTTTTCCCTTCTTGTCATCCGCCATATAGCTGAAATTTATCTTCTTAATTCATACGTTAGATTCGGAAAATAATCCGGATGGTTGTTTGGGATTGGTTTTTGGTTATTTGTTTAGGACTTATCTGGGAATGGTGCGTTAGCTGTTGCATAACGCACCCTACAGATGGAAGTTTTGCTTATAGCAGTGGACAGTGGACAGTGGATAGAAGGGTAACTATCAACTATCAACTATCAACTATTCAAAGCCAATTTCCTACGAGTACGAATGGTGCCCAGAAAAAAGGATGCTGATATTTCGATTGCTTTAATAAAATAAGCTGTGCTTGACGGAGTGCTTCGGCTTTGCTAACCTCAGTTTGGGTTAATTCTCGGTAAAATTCAGTCATTAGTTCGGCAGTAGAGGCATCGCGAACTGACCATAAAGTTGCTAAAGTACTTCTAGCACCGGATCTTACGGCTACTCCAGCCAATCCTAGTGTAGCTCTGCGATCGCCAGTAGCGGTTTGACAAGCGCTGAGTACTAGTAGTTCAATGGGTTCCCGATCGGATCTTTCTGTGGAGCGTAATAATCGATCTAAGTCTTTGACATTGATGCGATCGTTCCATGTTAGCAGAAATGTATCTTCTGCTTTGGAACTAAATTGACCATGAGTAGCCAGGTGAATGACTGGAAAGGGTACGGATTTTATGCGATCTTCCAGGGTTTTCTTGGTAAAATCTTGATTCAGGAGTAAATTAGCATTTACCTCAGTGCCAATTTGTTTAAGCTCCACCTCGACTCCTGGTAAAGCCGAAAACCCTTGACGTGCTTCGGTGATGCCACCTGTTAATACTTTAATCCGTTTTTCGTTTAGCGATCGCGCCTCCAATAATTGCAAGCCCTGACTGATAGCTACGCTATATTTTTCGACGAGATATTTTTCTCCATCATATAAGGCTGCCATGGGTAAGCTACGCAATCCACCATCCAAGACAAAGACTAAGGTTTTAATCTCGCTTTGAATTAACTGACTTTCGGCAGGTTTAATCAACCAATCATATACTTGTTGAGAAATCCGCAAACGCTGTTTGTTGGAAAATGCTGGATTCATCGATTGCAGCATATCATTGAGAATCTCTTCGATTTTGGTTTGGGGTAACTCAGTTTTATAGTAAGCTAAGGGTTTGCCTGGTAAAGAGAGAATTACTGCCAAACGCTCTGGCAAAATAATGGGATAGATGACAGCCGCTGTGGGATCTACTTCGTCAATTGATTTCGATTTACCTTCTAAACATGCTTCCCGGAAAAAGTTATCTAATTCGGCTAATTGTAAAGATTCAATGGCTTTTCTGGCTTGTTCGAGATTTTCTTGACTGGGATTGGATGCCAAGAGCAAACTAACAAATTCCCGATAAACTGGTTCCACACTATCCCGAAAGGAAAATTGCACATCAGTATTAATCGCAACTAAGTCACTTCGTAATGATTTAAGTGTTTTAACTGCTTCGGTGTAAATTGGGATGGCGCTAGTTAAATTACCTCGATTTTTGAGAATTCGCCCCATTTGCCATTGCCAGCGATAAGCAATATTATCGGCATTGATAGATTGAGCTATATTGAGGGCTTTTTGAGTGATTTTTTCGGCTTTTTCCCCGTCTTGAGTTTCTTCATAAAGGAATCCTAATTCACCAAGAGCGTAAGCTTCTCCTCTCATATCTTGGATTGTTTTTGCCTGTTCGATTGCCCGATTTAATAGGGCTGCGATATCTCGATAAGAGGGAATTGGTAAGGATGAATTACGCAAAGATGGCGCATTTCTCATCTGGATTGTATTATGAGCGAGATTTACTTGGGCATAGATTGCTGCCCGACTGGGGAGCAGGGTGGCAAGCTCTGATTGTATTTCCGGTAATAGTACCCAAACTGTTCTCCATTGTTCGGTTTTTACTAGCAAGTTTAGGTAGTTGATTTGTGCTTCTAATCTGGTGAGAAAATTGGCAGATTTCTCGATGGTTTTTTCATATAATGCTGTGGCTTTTTCGTATTGTGCTGAGGCTTGAGCTGTATTGGCTAAACTAAAGAGAATTTCTCCTATATCGAGGGGATACTCTAGTTTTTCGGCTATGGATAGGCTTTGTTGTAATATTTCCTCAGATTTTTCTAAATTTCCTACTACTTGTAAGGCTACGCCTAAACTTAGCAATCCGGTAACTTTGACTGAAGAATCGGGGGACGCGATTAATTTTTGAGTGATATCTTCTAATATAATTTGGCTGCGGCGATAAAATCCCAAGGTTTGCAAGGCTTGGGCTTGGTTAATTTGGCTACCGAAGATTCCGGTTTCATCTCGGGCATCGCGATATAATTTTTCTGCCTCTTTCCAGGTATTGAGGGCGGCTTCTGCTTTTCCGGTTGCTAACTGAAGGCTGGCTTGGGTATTGAGGATTTGGGCGAAAATAAGTTGGTTTTTTGTTGTTGGTGGTTGGTTATGGGTAATGAGGGATAGGCTTTGGTTAATCGCAGTTTCGGCTTTTTGCCATTGTCCCAACTCTTGATAAGCTAAGGAGAGATAGCTTAAACTGAGGGATTGATAATTGCGATCCTGTTTTTCTTCGTAATCTGTGGCGGCTTTTTGCCAAAGGGTTGCGGCTTCGGCAAATCTTCCTGTTTGGTAGAGGATTCTCCCTTCTTCGAGTTGTTGATGAGTAGTTATTGGTTGTTGTTGGGATAACCAATAACTACTCATCAATGGCGACTCGCGATTGACTTGCCAAAATTCCTCTCTGGAATCTAAAATCGGCAATTTAACATTAACAGGGATATCCTGTGCTGTTAGGGGGAAAACTTTTGTCACTACCAATAGGCTCAGTAATCCCAGGAAGATGCTGTAATATATGGCTCTGAGTCGGAATACCCTTTTCCAGATTCCGATATTTTTTAACATATCCTTATGATTCCATTAAGCTGTTGTGCATTTCAATTTCCTGGTACTTTTAACTAACTGCTATTGAGCTTTTCGCTCATTGCCGTCAAGGTTAATGACTTATACAGCAAGCCCTAATTTGACCTTTACCTGCCTCTTCTTCACAAAAATTTACAAAAAAAACTTCAATAA
>DOIX01000310.1:44485-45184 GCA_003511885.1 Cyanobacteria bacterium UBA11153 | reverse complement strand
TTGTCTACCAACGTCAATGTGCCGCAATAGTAAGCCTTTTGATTATCGAAATGATGCCGCCAATGATAAGGGCGATTTACCTTCCAGCTAGATGGCGGAGTGAGAAAAGTTCCCGGTAAATGGGTAAGATCAGTTAATTCCTGTGCCCCTTTCAAACCAGCACCCCGCGCGATCGCACTCAGCAAAAAGCTTAAAGTATAAACAGAGCCTAATAACGTCACCCACTGATATTCCGGTGTCGCCCAATGAGCCAATCCCCAAAATAAAGCACTAAATGCCAACATCACGCAGGATTCTGGCACATCGTTATACCAATGGGCTTGCCGATAAATTTCCTCGCTCACCGGAGTCAAATCGGGGCGGAAAACCCGATGATGCCATACATGGAGCCGATAGAGAGGAGGGTAATAATGAGAAATCGCGTGATAAAAGTCTCTTACCACCTCTACCCACACAACAGAACCCAATGCCCAAGATCCAGCAATTATTAAAGAACCAATCATAAAAAATTATACACACCAGTAAGTTAACGTTCTTCACAGATCAATGTATTACAAATGGTGAAGAGCTAGAAGCCTCTTCCCTTGTCTTCAGGAGGGCAGGGGGAAGAGAGAGAAGAGGTGGAAGAGGGGAAAGCCAAACAATTTCGTCCTTATCCCCCTTATCCCCCTTATCTCCCTTATCTCCCTTGTCCCCCTT
>DOIX01000310.1:43850-44262 GCA_003511885.1 Cyanobacteria bacterium UBA11153 | reverse complement strand
TGTCCCCCTTGTCCCCCTTCCCCCACTCCCTATTTTCCCTTCCTTCATATAGAATCTAATCAAGTTGAATCACGCGATAGGGCGGTAAAATCTGGTAACTTATGTCACAAAAACCCTGGTTAGAAAACAATAGCGATAGTGAATTAGATCCAATTAGCTCTCTTTTATCCGAATTTTCAGAAGAAGACTTTGAAAGTAACTTTTTCTTTCAGGGGCAAGAAGGAAGGAGAAGGAAAGCCGCTTTCGTCTTAGCCATAATTTGGGGTAGCACCATCGCACTCCATTTGATTTCTTGGGGTTCCTGGTTAGTTCTCAGTTTAACCGCTTTGCTGGGAATTCAGACAGTAAGGGTATTCTTGGCGCAACCATTAAAAACCTCTAAACCCATCACAGATGAAGATCTCAAAGATGC
>DOIX01000310.1:43364-43571 GCA_003511885.1 Cyanobacteria bacterium UBA11153 | reverse complement strand
GTAACTTAGTCAAAATGCTGTGTAATTTAGATTACCCACAAGACAAATACGAACTTTGGGTAATTAACGATCGCAGTACCGATCGGACACCCTTATTATTAGACAAATTAGCCACAGAATACAACCAACTAAAGGTGCTGCATCGAGGAGAATCTGCTACTGGAGGGAAATCTGGCGCACTTAATCATGTACTTCCCCTCACCAAAG
>DOIX01000310.1:42518-43085 GCA_003511885.1 Cyanobacteria bacterium UBA11153 | reverse complement strand
TCACCAAAGATTTGCTCAAACAAGTTTTACCTTTATTTGACAAATCAGAAGTAGGAGGAGTTCAAGTTACGAAAGAAATTGCTAATGCAGATTTTAATTTTTGGACAAAAGGACAGATGACGGAAATGGCACTTGATGCCTACCTCCAACAACAACGTACTGCCCTAGGCGGGATTGGAGAATTCCGAGGAAATGGTCAATTTGTGCGACGCAAAGCATTACAAAGCTGCGGCGGTTGGAACGAACAAACTATTACTGACGATCTAGATTTAACTATTCGTTTGCATTTGGATAATTGGGATATTTTATTTCTGGATACTCCCGCAGTTGCAGAGGAAGGCGTGACTAATTTTACCGCCTTATGGCATCAACGAAACCGTTGGGGAGAAGGCGGATATCAACGTTATCTGGATTACTGGCGTTTTATTGTCAGTAATCGCCTGAATATCAGAAAAAAAGTGGATTTATGTTTCTGGATGTTTATGCAGTACATCGTACCTAGTGCTGCGATACCAGACTTTTTAATGGCAATCATCCGCAATCGTCTACCCATTCTCGCACCTTTGA
>DOIX01000310.1:42057-42244 GCA_003511885.1 Cyanobacteria bacterium UBA11153 | reverse complement strand
GTTTGCAGGTATCTCTCGCGTCAGCAACCACAAGAAACAAACCGTCTCCCAATTCTTCGTCAATCTCTTTCAGACGCTACACGGCGCACTTTACATGTTTCACTGGATGCTAGTCATTGCGGCAATTACTGCCCGGATGTCTTTGCGCCCTAAGCGTTTAAAATGGGTGAAGACTGTTCATGAAGGT
>DOIX01000310.1:41637-41782 GCA_003511885.1 Cyanobacteria bacterium UBA11153 | reverse complement strand
GTTTTTGGTTTTTGGTTTTTGGCTATTGGTTAAATTAAGGAATATATAGCAACTGCCACGTCAGTATAGAAAGAAATAATGTCATGAACAGATCCTTGAAGCATTCCTTGATAGTTATTTGATCCCCATCAAATAACTATCAACT
>DOIX01000310.1:33730-41346 GCA_003511885.1 Cyanobacteria bacterium UBA11153 | reverse complement strand
CAACTGTCCACTGTCCACTGTCAACTGTCCACTGCCAGAAGATAGCCCATCTCTGTTAATTTATTGAGGACTTTTGCTACACTTTCTGATAACTCTTCTTTATCTGTCCGACACTCCACTTCAGGGTTGGTAGGAGGTTCATAAGGATCGTCAATTCCTGTAAATGATTTAATTTCGCCAGCGCGTGCCCGTTTGTATAATCCCTTCACATCTCGCCCTTCGCAAACCTCTAGGGGTGCATTGACAAAGACTTCCACAAAATCACCAATTTTGTGACGTACCTCTTCCCGGATGTTACGATAAGGTGAGATCGCTGATACTAACACAATTACTCCATTCCGAGTGAGGAGGTGGGATACAAAACCAATCCGGCGGATATTTTCATCCCTATCTTCCTTACTAAAGCCTAACCCTTTAGTGAGGTTAGTCCGTACAATGTCTCCATCTAGCACTTCTAGTTGGTATCCCTGCGATCGCAGAGTCTCTTCTACTGCCTGAGTAATGGTTGTCTTTCCTGCACCACTCAAACCTGTGAACCATACTGTGACTCCACGTTGCGTCATGAATCTTTTTCTCCTAGTATTTCAATATTTTGGATAATCCATCCATCAATATAACATCTTGTTTGACTGATGTAACTAGTAAAATCCAGATCGTTACGAGATTAAGTTAAGATATTTTTTTCCGGATCTGGCGATCGATCTGTTGATATTACAATCGGGATATTGTCTTCGCAAAATCTGTCAGTCAAAAAAAACAGGTTGTTACTTTTTTTTACATCAGGCAATATGGTTCGATTATGCTATTTTTCAATATCTGACTTTTGACTTCATCATGTCTCATCGTCCCATTTATCTCGATAATCATGCTACCACCCAGATGGATGAAAGGGTGTTAGCAGCGATGATTCCCTACTTTAGGGAACATTTTGGCAATCCTGCCAGCATCAGTCATCTTTACGGATGGGAAGCGGAAGCCGCTGTCAAACAAGCCAGAAATACCTTAGCCGAAGCTATCCACGCCACTAGTGCAGAAATTATCTTCACCAGTGGTGCAACAGAGGCGAATAATCTAGCCATTAAAGGAGTAGCCGAAGCTTATTTCTATAAAGGTCGTCATATTATTACAGTACAAACCGAACATAGCGCCGTTTTAGATCCCTGTCGCTATTTAGAAAAGTTAGGATTTGAAATAACCTTCTTACCCGTACAACCTGATGGACTAATCGACTTAAGTAAATTGGAAAAAGCCATCCGCCCCGATACGATTTTAGTATCAGTCATGGCTGCTAATAACGAGATTGGAGTATTGCAGCCTTTAGCGGAAATTGGGAAAATTTGCCACGAGCATCAAGTATTATTCCACACGGATGCCGCCCAAGCCATTGGGAAAATTTCCTTAGACGTAGAGACGATGAAAATCGATCTCATGTCTCTCACAGCACATAAAATATATGGACCTAAAGGTATTGGCGTACTCTATGTCCGCCGTCGCCACCCCAGAGTGAAAATAGCGCCACAAATCCAAGGTGGCGGACACGAAAGAGGGCTAAGATCTGGTACTTTATATACTCCACAAATAGTAGGCTTTGCCAAAGCAGTAGCATTAGCCCTAGAAGAACTAGAATCAGAATCTGAACGACTGCTCCAGATGCGATCGCATCTATGGAATTCGCTCTCTCAAATAGATAGAATATATCTCAACGGACACCCCACCCAAAGATTGCCAGGAAATCTTAACATTTCCGTAGCCGGAGTAGATGGTGCGGCCCTAATATTAGGATTGCAGCCAATAGTAGCCGTTTCCTCCGGTTCCGCCTGTTCCTCAGCAACAGTAGCCCCATCCCACGTACTCCTAGCCCTTGGACATTCAGAATCCCTAGCATATTCATCAATCCGATTTGGGCTTGGACGCTTTAATACCATAGAAGAAATCGAACAAGTAGCCCAACATGCGATCGCGACTATTCAATCTCTCCGTCTGGGGAGTAGGGGCTAGGGGCTAGGGGCTAGGGGCTGGGGAAAGACAAAAAAATTTCTTCCCAGTCTCCCTTGTCCCCCTTGTCCCCCCAGGGCTGTTTCATTGTCTAATTTTTCAATTCCTCTAGCCTAGATACTGTAAGGGTTTGAGCCGATATTTCCGAATAGGAGTGAGATAATTACGAAAAATCCTGCTAGGGATTGCCAGGAAAGGCTAAAGAGAGCCGTTTGTTAATTAATGCTGATGTGAATGGGTCTTACAATATAATGAAAAAAGCACTCCTAAAAGCGTTAAGCAATGGGATAGAGAGCTGCGTAGTTCAGCCCAGGCGGGTTAATCCGCTCAAAGTAAAAGCGAAAGGGGAGGGACTTCACGCCTCCCATGTCATGTCATAGATGACTATACTTTTACCAGCTATAATGATCGATATAGAGATAGTTGCGCATCAAGGTTCCGCTGGGTTCCACCCGCGTAGACTAGCAATAGATGCTCATGCGGGTAACTAATGCGCACTTCCAGACTTTTGACTTAGGCGTTACAGACTCCAGCGCTTGCTTCTTGTGAAGGGGCATGACATTGGCTACCAATTTCATCGGGTAAAAATTGATCTAAGGCTGTTGCTAGAATCAATTGCCTTGAGTCAATTAGAGCTAACCAAACCATTCTCTTTAGTTTTTCCAGAAAGCTAGAGTTTTCGCTAACACAGTTATATTAGGTAGCCAAAGTAAGAGGGATAAACACACGTTAGATTGTCCATGTTAGATGTAGGATTAGAAACAGATACACAAGTATTCAACAGAATCTTGAACAAAGAAAAAAAGAAAGGATGAAAAATCTAAGTTTTTAGCCTTTTGAGATAGGAGGATGAAGGGGAAAGAGGTACAGAAAAAATTACAGAGATCGGCGAATACGTTTATTCGTTTTGACCAATTTTTGGGGACAAAGCAACAACTTGCCTATCCATTAATTCGGAAAATCAATTTCAGAGATATAGCAACCGCCAGGGCGGTTAAGACCTTCTAAATTCCTGAAACCATCGATCGGACATCTTTCTTCTCTAGCCCCTAGCCTGATAGCCCCTAATCCCTTGCTATAATCGTTCATCCTGCACAATCCATCCTCGATCCTTCATCTCAATATTGGGTCAATCTCAAATCGAAAATCAACAAAAACCTTAGTACCTAAGCGTACTGCCAATTTTTGAGGAAATTGAATGCCAAAGCAAATTATTATTGCAGAGCAACATCGGCTTGCCGCCGTATTTTGGGAAGATCAAATTCAAGAACTAGTTGTTGCCACTGGAACCCACCAAGTAAGTGATATTTATCTCGGCGTTGTCGAAAACGTATTGCCGGGAATTGATGCAGCTTTTGTGAATATTGGAGATCCAGAAAGGAATGGCTTTATTCATGTCACAGATTTAGGTCCCTTACGGCTGAAACGTCGAGCGGGTGCAATTACCGAACTACTGACACCACAGCAAAAAGTATTAGTCCAAGTGATGAAAGAGCCGACGGGTAATAAAGGCCCTCGGCTGACGGGAAATATTACTTTACCTGGTCGATATTTAGTCTTAATGCCTTATGGACGAGGTGTTAATTTATCCCGACGGATTAAGAATGAAAACGAACGAAACCGTCTGCGAGCGCTAGCAATTCTGATCAAACCACCGGGAATGGGATTGTTAGTGCGCACCGAAGCTGAGGGGAGGGCAGAAGAAGCCATTATCGAAGATTTGGATAGCCTGCAAAAACAATGGGAAGCTATTCAACAGGAAGCAAGTGCCACAAGAGCGCCCTCATTACTAAGTCGCGATGATGACTTTATTCAACGGGTGCTGCGAGATATGTACTCTTCAGAGGTGAATCGCATTGTTGTCGATTCCCATACTGGAGTGAAGCGAGTGAAACAGCATTTGTTAGGTTGGAGTGGCGGTAAACCACCAGAAGGAGTTTTAATCGATCATCACCGGGATCGCATTTCTATTCTCGATTACTTCCGAGTCAATGCTGCCATTCGCGAAGCCCTCAAGCCCAGAGTCGATTTACCTTCTGGTGGGTACATTATCATCCAGCCCACCGAAGCCCTCACTGTCATTGATGTTAACTCCGGCTCCTTTACAAGATCGGCAACAGCGCGGGAGACTGTTCTCTGGACTAACTGCGAAGCTGCTACGGAAATCGCCCGCCAACTGCGCCTTCGTAATATCGCTGGTGTCATCGTAGTTGACTTCATTGATATGGATTCGCGCCGGGATCAATTACAGGTGCTAGAACATTTCAATAAAGCCTTAAAAGCTGACAAAGCTAGACCCCAAATCGCTCAGTTATCCGAACTTGGCTTAGTGGAATTAACCCGTAAACGTCAAGGTCAAAATATTTACGAGTTATTTGGTAAAACTTGTAGTGCCTGTGGTGGTTTGGGACATACCGTACATCTTCCTGATGAATGGGAACCACCAGCCAGAGAGATAATTGAACCAGTAGCGTCGCCAGTATTGGATTTAAAGGAATCCCAGACACAAAATCTATCCGACACCTTTGATATCTCCGGCTTTAACGATACCGAAGATCTCGATCTGATGTATCATCCCAATTATCGGGAAGGAGGGGGAGTCAATACTCGCCGCCGCCGCCGCCGTCAACCTGGCGAACTTCTGGGCAAAGAAGAATCCATTCCCAAAATAGGTTCCCGCCTCAATCCCATACTTCAACCTAATTCAGATTTAGGAGAAGATATGGATAGCCCATCAATCAGTCCATTATCTTTATCGCCACGCACCATAGTCCCCAGGAGTAATAGCATCGCCGACGAATTAGGACTAGGATCGCGATCCCCTATCTTAGACTCTAGCGAAAGATATTTGAAACCTCAAATTATCAAGTCGCCTAAAGAAATAGAACCGCCCAAGGTGGTTTCTGTGGAGATGACACCTGATGAACAAGATGTTTATGCTTTGATGGGTATTTCTCCTTTGGTTCGATTGGATGAAGATATCAAAAACCCCAAATCCGTAATTCTTTCAGTCGTACTTCCTGGAGAAGGAAAACCAAACGAAGTATCAACAGAAACACCTGTAGATTTGATAAATTCTGAAGAATATTCAGACATCAATCCTGAGAGCGAACAATTTTTTACGTCGCTAACGCCAGAAACAGATTCAGAATTCTCTGTTGCATCTGATGAATCTCAATCAGTGATAGAGCCAACGGCAGAAATGGTTGAAAATGACTCAGAAAACAATCCTCCCATCATTCGCCGCCGCCGCCGCCGTTCTTCTGCTATAGATAGTGATGAGTGAATCAGATGGTAATTTGTTTTTAGTTATTGGGCGATCGGGTTATTGGTGATTGGGTTATTGGTTATTGGTTGTTTCCATAGAAAAAAATTGGCTAATTGTCAAGACTAAACTGACAATTAGCTTAGAGCTACTTACCCACCTTTAACATTCGCTTTAAATGCGTAGCAGTTTACTCAACCAAAAACCAACAACAAATAACCAATGACAAATAACCAATCCAACTATTGTGAATTACCAGATATATCTGGCGATCGCGGATTGGTGGCTGGTGTGGATGAAGTTGGGCGTGGGGCTTTATTTGGGCCAGTTGTAGCAGCAGCAGTCATTTTGCCACCATCGACTCTGCCACAACTTGCCCTAGCTGGTGTCAGAGATAGCAAGCAACTCTCTTCCAACCGACGACTTAAATTAGCTAAACAAATTCAAGAGTTAGCATTAGAGTGGAAAATTGGTTATGCTACTAGAGAAGAAATTGACAAAATTAATATTTTACAAGCTTCTCTTTTAGCAATGAAACGGGCTGTTCTTAAGCTAAAAATCAAGCCAGATATTTGTTTGGTTGATGGGAAACAATCTATTATTGATTTACCCATACCTCAAAAACTCATGGTTAAAGGGGATGCGAGATCTCTGGAAATTGCCGCTGCTAGTATTGTGGCTAAAGTATGGCGGGATGATTTAATAGATCGTTGGGCAATTAAGTATCCCAATTACGATCTCGCAGCCAATAAAGGTTACGGCACCGAAAAACATCGGTTAGCGCTGCAAAAATACGGCCCTTCAGCTATGCACCGTCTGTCTTTTAGATTAACGGAGAAAAAATAAAGCTGATGAATGAAAAACTATCAGCTAACTATTAAGATGAAGAGGAATTGTACTGAACGGGAAGATTTATGACACAATACGACGTATACGGCATGGGGAATGCTCTGTTAGATATCGAATTAGAAGTTTCTGGCGAGACACTCCAAGAAATGGGAATTGATAAGGGTGTGATGACTTTAATTGAAGAAGAAGCTCAAGATAAGATTCTGAAACACTTGGATAGTCACCCCATGAAGCGTGCAGGAGGAGGCTCGGCAGCGAATACCGCGATCGCAGTCAGTCAGTTTGGTGGTAAAGTTTTCTATTCTTGTAAAGTAGCTGATGATGAAGCTGGAAAGTTTTACCTTGATGATTTGCTCCGTGCTGGTGTGGATACTAATTTACAGCAACACCCCTTGGAAACAGGTGTGACTGGTAAATGTTTGGTGTTTGTCACTCCTGATGCAGATCGTACCATGAATACCTTCCTGGGCATTTCCGCTAGCTTCTCAGAAAAGGAATTGGTGGCGGATGCGATCGCAAATTCCCAATATACTTATATTGAAGGGTATCTCGTCACAGGTGCAGCCAGCAAAGCGGCAGCAATTAAAGCCAGAGAAATAGCCAAAGCAGCGGGTAGAAAAGTATCCTTATCCCTATCCGACTTTAACATGGTGAAGTTCTTCAAAGATGGCTTGCTAGAAATAATTGGTTCCGGTGTAGATTTTCTATTTGCGAATGAAACTGAAGCATTAAAAATGGCAGAAACTGACGATATTATCGTGGCAACTGACTACCTTAAACAGCTTACTAAGTGTTTTGCAATTACCCGTGGAGCGAAAGGATCTGTAATATTTGATGGAGAAAAAATTATTGAGATTGATTCAATTCCAGTCCAGGCAATTGACACAGTTGGGGCAGGAGATATGTATGCTGGTGCTGTACTTTACGGATTGACTAATGGGATGAGTTTTGCGCAAGCAGGGGAGTTAGGTTCTCTAGCTGCTGGAAAGTTGGTGACTAATTTTGGACCACGGTTGAAAATAGAAGAAACTCGTTCTCTGTTGGCACAGTTGCCAAGTTAATCATCAATAATTTCAATAATGTAGGGGCGAAGGATATGGACGATAAGATTTGACTAAAACGGAAAATCTTGTATCCATATCCTTCGCTTCGCTTGTGGTGGGCTGGGTGAAGCATTGGCGTATACAAACTCTGGTTTTCCCCAATAAATTATCGCGCAAATACTTCACCCCTACATTTAAAACGATAACATTTGACTCAAACGGAAAATCTTGTATCCATACCCTTCGCTTCGCTTGTGGTGGGCTGGGTGAAGCATTGGCGTATACAAACTCTGGTTTTCCCAATAAATCATCGCGCAAATACTTCACCCCTACATTTAAAACGATAACATTTGACTGAAACGGAAAATCTTGTATCCATACCCTTCGCTTCGCTTGTGGTGGGCTGGGTGAAGCATTTGCGTATACAAACTCTGGTTTTCCCAATACAGCGGTTCCCGCTCTTA
>DOIX01000310.1:31656-33429 GCA_003511885.1 Cyanobacteria bacterium UBA11153 | reverse complement strand
TTACTGCGGAAACCGCTGTAATAGTCAAAAACCCTCACCAAATCAATCCGAAAATCCTTTATTACGCTCCGGGATAGTATTAGCAGGTGGAAATAAACGCCAAAGTGGTGATGAAGATGGAGTTTTAACTGCTTTGGAAACTACTTATTTGAGGTTATATGGTACAAAATTAGTGGTATTATCTGCTTGTGAAACTGGGGTGGGAGATACGGAAAATGGTGAAGGAGTTTATGGTTTGCGTCGTGCTTTGGTGATTGCTGGGGCAGAAAGTCAATTAATGAGTTTGTGGAGTGTGAGTGATGAGGCGACTAAGGATTTGATGGTGAAGTATTATCAAAGAGTACTGAAAAATGAGGGAAGGAGTGAGGCTTTGCGTCAAGTGCAGTTGGAGATGTTGAAAGATAAGAAGACTCAGCATCCTTATTTTTGGAGTGCTTTTATTCCTTCGGGGGATTGGAATCCTATGGAAGATTAGTCGTTTTTAGTGGGGGGATTTTTTTTTACGCAAAGGGCGCAAAGGTAATCGCAAAGAGCGCAAAGGGTTTATGTGCCACTCACCAGTAACCCATCCGCTATCCCACCCCCACAAAAAATCCCCACCACCAACCAGTAACCCATCCATGGAAGATTAGTCGTTTTTAGTGGGTGGGTTTTTTTAACGCAAAGGGAGCAAAGGGTTTGTGTGCCACTCAGCAGTAACCCATCGTTGATTACAGTGGAAAAGGAGTAGTTGCACTAGCAGTGGAGGCAATGCTCCTATTTTGGCTATCTGTACTAGCCCATTGACTATAATCTAGGAGTAGTTGGTGCATTAATTTCTGTTTAATTCTCAATAAAATACTTTTAAGTAAACCATTCCCTGTTGTTTCAAGAATTGGTGAAGGAGTGAGAGATAGAGGAAAAGGTACATCAACACCTACTTTTAAATCTGCTCTCCCAATTAATCTAGTTACTCCATTATGGTACGTTGGATATAGTTTCCCATTCAAATTCAGACTAAACCTTTGATTAATATAGTCTAATCCAATAATTTCACAGTCAACAGATGCTAGATTTACCATTCCATTCCCGTCAGCCCATACTCTCAATTTAACAATTGGTTGGAAATTTAAGCTCAGAAAATTTAATGGACGCATTTTCAGGAGAAAGAGATCCGGATTTAGTTGCTGAATTTGATTGCGCTCCGCGATCGCATAAACTAGTCGTTGAGGCTGACGCAGGTAGTGCTGAATTGGAATAGGCTGTTTCGGTACGGCAAGTTCAACGGATTGAGAGGCAATAAATTGATTATACATAAAGGCAAATTTGTCAAGAGAGGGATTGGGTTTAATTCGATCGCCCATAGATAAATCTAGGGGGTAAGGATAAGGAAATCCTGGCTCTAGCTGTGCAGATTCTTGCCTACAGCCATTCTTCCTTAGCTTTAAACTTCTTAATGAGTTTAACTTTAATTAAATTTACTTTACACTATTTCAGGGATGAGGGTGTAATTTCTCATTTGATTTAGGTTGTGACTCAGTTTAGAGCGAAAAACCACATTTAACTTAATATTTCTCAATCTCCCTGCCAAGTCGAAACAGAAATTCACACTGTGGTAATTTTGTCAATCTCTTTGACCAGAATGACACCATAGAGGTTCTCGCGCTTCCACATTGTTTTGATAGAATACAGAGATAGCAGTTGACAGTTGACAATTGACAGTTGAAAATTGTCAATTGCTATATAGCAACCACTAGGGCGGCCCCGACATTCTCAATTCCTCAAACCCTTGAT
>DOIX01000310.1:20729-31437 GCA_003511885.1 Cyanobacteria bacterium UBA11153 | reverse complement strand
TCAATTCCTCAAACCCTTGATTAGACAGCTTTCTTCCCGAGCCAATAGCAAGATTGCCCCTAGTCCCTCGCTATAACTATCCAATGTCAGATGCGCAACAGCTTATTAACCATTAACTATTTACTATTAACTTTTATCGCAACCGCCAGGGCGGTTAAGACTTTCTTAATTCCTGAAACCATTGATTTTACGACTTTTTTCCCCAGCCCCTAGCCCCTAGTCCCTCGCTATACCAGATAATTTTATGTCAGTATCCGTCGCCTATTTAGGACCACCTGGTACTTACGCTGAAGCTGCTACTGAGGCTTATTTGCGGACTTTACCAAATGAAGTAATTAAAGAATATATACTAAATCCTTATCCCACAATTGCCCAAGCTTTGCAGGCGGTAGCCCAAGGCGAAGCAACATTAGCTGTTGTCCCTGTAGAAAATTCAATTGAAGGTAATGTGGCGCTTACCTTGGATACAATTTGGCAATTAGAAGGACTCCAAATTCAACAAGCCCTAGTTTTACCCATTGAAAATACTCTCCTGTCAAGAGCATCAAGTCTAGAAGAAATTAAAACAGTTTATTCTCACCCACAACCTTTAGGTCAATGTCAAAGATGGTTGGAAAAATTTTTGCCATCAGTCCAATTAGTCCCAACTAATTCTACAGTCCAAGCCATCAAGTATTTAGAGAATAACAATACCACAGCCGCGATCGCATCTGCTAGAGCGGCACGGCTGTACGACATACCCATCCTAGTTCCTTCAATTAATGACTACCCTGATAATTGCACCAGATTTTGGCTAGTCAGTCTTAAACCCTCCCCTGGTGGCAGTCATACTTCCTTAGCTTTCAGTACTCATGATGTACCTGGTGCTTTGGTAAAACCCCTCCAAGTCTTGGCAAGTCGAGGCATTAATATGAGTAGAATTGAGTCTCGCCCGACAAAAAGATCCCTTGGCGAGTACATTTTTTTCATTGATTTGGAAGCAGATGCTTCTCAACCTAATATTCAAGAAGCTTTAACTGAATTAGCTTCTCATACAGAGATTGTCAAACTTTTTGGTAGCTACAATGTTTTACCTATTGACCAATGATCGAGAGATTTCAAAAGTCAAAAATTAAAACTAAAACAATCCCGATAAATGGCTGTTAGCGTTAGAGAGCGGTTTCTGCTTTAATTAAAAGCATCCTTAATTACAGTTCTAGCAGCCAAGTGATTGCGGGTTGAAGTGAGAATTTCTACTTCTCTTTCCAGACGCTTGAGAGTATCCTGCATTTCCAATAAACCTTGCTGCTCCGATGCTACACCATAAAGATTGCTAGCAATCCAGTAGGATAACTCTATCGGTAAATCAGGCAAATCTTCAGGCAATTCAATTCTTTGTTCAGTTAACTTCGAGGATAGATGGACAACATCTCGCAGTAATTGCGTCACCTCTTTAGTAATCCCTCTCAAATCCGTTTCGGCTGGTTTATCTTCAATCCATTCCACCAAGCCAACCAGATAGGGCTTTTCGCGCACATAATCCAAAACTCGAAATCGCTGCTGCCCCAAAGTCAGCATTTTCATGCGATCGTCAGGTAAGCGCTGAAAGTGAATAATTTCGGCACAACAGCCCACTTTAGCTGGCTTCCCTTCAACAGGATCCCACATCAAGACCCCAAATCTGCGATCGCTCTCTAAAATCGTATTCATCATGATCCGATAGCGAAACTCAAAGATATGGAGAGGGAGAGGGCGGTTTGGAAATAAAACCACTTCCCCTAGGGGAAACAAGGGAAGTTCTCTGACAGCGATTGAGGAAGAGGATGCCATTTTGCCTTAGTAAAAAAAATAACTACACTTCTCTACCTACTTTAGCGGATATGGCGAATGTTAGAGGTTAGGGGTTAGGCATTAGGGGTTAGGGGTTAGGCATTAGGGGTTAAAGGTTAGAGATCTAGATTTCTTAGCCATTACCTTAATCGATCGAAAAATAACTGATAACCAATAAGCAATAGCCAATAACCAACAACTAATAACCAACAACTAATAACTACAGCTTAACTTCAATATCAACACCCGCAGGCAAGTCCAGTTTCATCAAGGCATCAATAGTTTTAGAAGATGGCTGATAAATGTCAATAATCCGGCGATGGGTGCGAGTTTCAAAGTGTTCTCGCGAATCTTTATCAACGTGAGGCGAGCGCAAAACGCAATAAATCCGGCGCTTTGTGGGCAGGGGAATCGGACCGATTGCTGTAGCGTTTGTCCGATTTGCGGTATCGACAATTTTCTCACAAGATGTATCGAGCAGTCGCCGATCGAAGGCTTTGAGACGAATCCGAATTTTTTGCTGCTGAATTGTTGCCATTTGTTTAATTTTCTAGGTTCTGAATTAGAGTGTAAGGAGTAATTTACCAGGTTCAAAGGGGAAGGCAGAAAGTTTTTCCTTTTGACAGTTAGTTGTCTCTGCTTTTAGTCCCACAACTTCCCCAGCTTTTTAATTTACTACGATTGAGAACAATTTGGTATGACTTTTGACTTTTGACTTTTAACTTTTAACGAGGGGGGAGTAGATCGAGATTCTTAGTCGAGCTTGGAGATTGTCGCCGCTGGGCACTTCGGCATCCCCGATAGCCTTCCCCATTACCTCCGGATCCACTGTTTCATTCCCCATTAATAAGGAGCAGAAAAGCCTCAACTTTTCTGCTCCCGATTAAGCTGGAACAGCGCTACTTAATAATCTTAGAAACCACGCCAGCACCGATAGTGCGACCACCTTCACGGATAGCAAAGCGCATTCCTTGTTCGATCGCAATCGGGTTAATTAGTTCCACCGTCATTTTGATCCGGTCTCCTGGCATCACCATTTCCACAGTGCTGCCATCGTCAGCAGTATAGGCATTGATTGTACCAGTTACATCAGTAGTCCGGACGTAAAACTGAGGGCGGTATCCAGCAAAGAAAGGAGTGTGACGACCACCTTCTTCCTTTTTCAGGACATATACTTCCGACTCAAACTGAGTATGAGGGGTAATCGAACCTGGTTTGGCGATTACCATCCCGCGTTCGATATCTTTTTTCTCAACACCTCTCAGGAGGATCCCGGCATTATCCCCTGCCATACCTTCTTCGAGACTCTTCTTGAACATCTCAATCCCGGTGACAGTTTTCTTGACAGTAGCCTTGAGTCCCACCAATTCAACTTCATCGCCGATCTTGACTTTACCGCGTTCGATCCGACCTGTGGCAACTGTACCGCGTCCGGTAATGGTGAAGACATCTTCCACAGCCATTAAGAAAGGCTTATCAATCTCTCTTTCTGGGGTGGGGATGTAAGCATCTACCTCATCCATCAAGGCATAGATTTTATCAACCCACTCGTTATCACCCTTTTTGATTTTGGGGTTAGCAGTCATTGCTTCTAGTGCCTGTAAAGCTGAACCTGCCACGATGGGGATATTATCGCCATCAAATTCATAACTACTGAGGAGTTCCCGCACTTCCAACTCTACTAACTCCAGTAGTTCTGGATCGTCGAGCATATCTTGCTTATTCAAGAATACAACCAAGTTAGGTACGCCCACTTGCTTGGCGAGGAGGATATGTTCCCGTGTTTGAGGCATTGGACCGTCAGCAGCGGAAACCACTAGGATCGCCCCATCCATTTGTGCTGCACCCGTGATCATGTTTTTCACATAGTCAGCGTGTCCGGGACAATCAACGTGGGCATAATGACGACCTTCAGTTTCATACTCAACGTGAGCGGTGTTGATGGTAATCCCCCGTGCCTTTTCCTCTGGTGCCGCATCAATGTCGTCGTATTTTTTTGCTGTGGCTTGACCCAATGCCGCCAACGTCATGGTAATAGCAGCAGTTAGAGTAGTTTTGCCGTGGTCTACGTGACCGATTGTGCCGATGTTGGCGTGGGGTTTAGTCCGTTCAAACTTTGCGCGTGCCATGAATTACGTTTTCCTTTATTTGTTTATGCGTTCCCTTTGCTCTTAGCGATGATGGCTTCAGCCACATTGCGAGGCACCTCATCGTAATGGCTGAACTCCATTGAGAATATACCCCGACCTTGAGTCTTGGATCGGATATCCGTAGCGTAACCAAACATTTCTGCCAGTGGTACTTTAGCAGCAACTTTGGCAATTCCGCTTTCGGAACCCATCCCTTCGATTTGACCGCGACGGGAGTTGAGGTCGCCCATGACATCTCCAAGGAAGTCTTCAGGTACTTCTACCTCAACTTTCATCATAGGCTCTAAGAGTACCGGATTCGCTTTCTTGACAGCCTCTTGAATTGCCATTGAGCCAGCAATTTTGAATGCCATTTCCGAAGAGTCTACTTCGTGGAAAGAGCCGTCTACTAGTGTAGCCTTGAGGTCAATCACTGGATATCCAGCAACGATACCAGATTCACAGGCTTCTTTCATCCCTTGTTCGGCGGGGTTAATGTACTCTTTGGGGATTGCTCCACCCACAATTTTAGAGACAAATTCAAAACCGCTACCGGGTTCTCCTGGTGTCAATTCAATCACAACGTGACCGTATTGACCTTTACCGCCACTTTGACGAATAAATTTACCTTCTGCTTTCACTGCTTTGCGCACGGTTTCGCGGTAAGCGACTTGAGGTGCACCGACATTAGCTTCGACTTTGAATTCTCGCAGCATTCTGTCTACCAGAATTTCTAGGTGAAGTTCGCCCATGCCAGCAATTACAGTTTGGTTTGTTTCTGGGTCAATACTGACGCGGAAGGTGGGATCTTCTTCGGATAATGATTGGAGGGCTTTGGATAACTTCTCCATATCTTGTTTGGTTTTGGGTTCTACTGCAACGGAAATGACTGGTTCTGGAATAAAGAGGGATTCCAGAATAATGGGCGAGTCTTCATTGCAAATTGTGTCACCTGTAAAGGTATTTTTCAATCCAATTGCAGCCCCTAAGTCGCCTGCAAGCAATTGGTCTACTTCAATGCGATCGTTGGCTTTGAGTACAATCAGGCGGGAAATCCGTTCTTTCTGATTTTTGGTGGAGTTGAGGATGTAGCTGCCTTTCTGTAAGACTCCTGAGTATACCCGGAGGAAGGTTAAACGACCGTAGGGATCTGCCATGATTTTAAAGGCGAGAGCTGACAATGGTGCTTTGTCATCTGCTGGTCGTTCGGCTACTGTCCCGTTTGGTAGGGTTCCTTGAATGGCGGGCACGTCTCCTGGTGCAGGGAGATAATCTACTACTGCATCTAGGAGCAATTGAACGCCTTTATTTTTAAAGGCGGAACCGCAGAGGACGGGCATAATTGTTCCGTCTATTGTGCCTTTTCTTAGGGCGTTACGGATTTCTGCTTCTGTTAGTTCTTCTCCTTCTAGATATTTTTCTAGTAGTACTTCGTCTGTTTCGGCAACTGATTCGATCAGTTTGGCGCGATATTCTTCACATACTTCTTGAACTTCTGCGGGAATTTCGGTATCTTCAATATCTGTCCCTAAGTCGTTGGTATAAATATTGGCTCGCATCCGCACCAAATCTACGATTCCTCTTAATTCGTTTTCGCTACCGATGGGAATCTGAATGGGGACGGCATTGGCTCTGAGGCGATCGCGCATTTGCCCATAAACTTTAAAGAAGTTGGCTCCTGTGCGATCCATTTTGTTGACGAAGGCTATTCTCGGTACTTTGTACCTGTCTGCTTGTCGCCACACTGTTTCTGATTGCGGTTGGACTCCACCCACGGAACAGAAAACGGCAATCACACCATCCAATACCCGCATGGAACGTTCAACTTCGATGGTAAAGTCTACGTGACCTGGTGTATCAATAATGTTGATCTTGTGGTCTCTCCAGCTCGTACTGATGGCTGCTGCGGTGATGGTAATTCCCCGCTCTCTTTCTTGTTCCATCCAGTCTGTTACGGCTGTTCCTTCATGGACTTCTCCAATCTTGTGAACCATTCCTGAGTAAAACAGGATTCTTTCTGTTGTTGTTGTCTTGCCCGCGTCAATGTGGGCGGCGATGCCTATATTCCTTACTCTTTCTAGCGGGATGGTGCGTGCCACGAACGATTACCTCCTTTTTCCAGTGCCGCAAGTTTTTTTTTTACAAGCTATCCGTTTACAATTCTATACTTTTCCTTAAACTTTTAGGTACGATCGGCACTTGTATTTACGTCTCACATACATTCTTTTTTTTCTGACAGACATCACCATAGACATCACCAGAAACATCTGGCGACATCCAGCGATATCCGAAAAAACTAGGCTTTAGTACCGATAATGGGCAAAAGCTTTGTTGGCATCTGCCATCCGATGAGTTTCTTCCCGTTTGCGAATTGCGTTTCCCGTTTCGTTGGCGGCATCCATTAATTCGTTGGCTAATTTGCTTGACATGGATTTTCCTGCCCGACTTCTGGAAAATTGGATTAACCACCGCATTGCTAGGGCTATTCCTCTATCTGAACGGACTTCCATTGGTACTTGATAGGTTGCACCGCCCACTCGACGTGCTTTTACTTCTACCAATGGTGTGGCATTGCGAATTGCTTTTTCAAATGTGGTTATGGGATCTGTTCCCGTCCGTTCTTCAATGATTTTCATTGCATCATAGATAATCCGATATGCTAGGGATTTTTTGCCATGACGCATTAGTCGCCGGACGATCATGCTGATGAGGCGGCTGTTGTAAACCGGATCTGGGGGAACCGGACGTTTTTTTATAACTGCACGACGTGACATAGTTTAAGACTAAAAAAAAACAAAGAATAGGGGCTGTCAAACAATTGGTTACCCAGAGGGTAATACTTTCCGATTTATCGAGAACAATTGGCTTGGGGCTTTTTGTCTCTTTTCTCTTTGTCAATTCAGGTTTACTTCCTGGTTCTTTTCAGGAATCGATCGGTAACTTAATGGTTAAGATTGAAGGATGAATTACGATCCTTATCAGTCGATCCCGTTCCTTGAGTCTTTTTGTTTCGGAGCGCTCCCATCTCCAGTCAAAGGCTTTAACATATTAATTAGTTCAAGTATGTTATTAGTCAATGACTTTTGGGTTAAAGCAGTCGGTTTCAACGGACTCAATACTAACCTCAGCCTAGATCGATGTCTTGCTAAGATTAATATTTTGGAGTCCTCCTCTTTCCTACCTGACTTAACATTACCTTACTTGGCAGCACCTTCCTTGGGACGCTTGGTTCCGTACTTAGAACGCCCTTGTTTCCTATTTTTCACTCCGGCGGTATCTAAAGTACCCCGAATAATGTGATATCTGACCCCTGGTAAATCTTTGACACGACCTCCCCGGATCATCACTACGGAGTGTTCTTGCAAGTTGTGACCAATACCTGGGATGTAAGCCGTCACTTCAAAACCCGAAGTCAGGCGAACCCTTGCTACTTTCCGGAGGGCTGAGTTTGGTTTTTTGGGGGTTGTTGTATAGACTCTCGTGCATACCCCCCGACGCTGCGGACATTCTTTTAGTGCAGGCGACTTGGTTTTCTTCTTGGCTTTGGCTCGTTCGCTCCGAATGAGCTGCTGAATTGTGGGCATGAGTTAAGGCATGTACTGTTAATAGGCGAAAGCTAATTTTCCGGCACTTTTCCTCAAATTCCGGTCAGAGCTTTCTTAATATAGTTCTAACGATTGACAAATTCTGATTGTATCGAACTTTGGGAGTTATTGTCAAATATTTTTTTTGGCTGAAGGGATGTGGGTACTGGGGAAGTCTTGATGCCAATCGGCTTACCCTTGTACGCGAAAGGAATTACCACAGCCACAGTTGTCCACTGCTTTGGGATTATGGAAGCGAAACCCGCCGCCCATGAGATCTTCGGAGTAATCCAAACTTAAATCTGCTATATATTGACAGCTCTGTTCATCCACAATCACTGTAATGTCACCACAGTCAGAAATGCGATCGCCTTCCTTGACTGTTTCGTCTAAATCCATTGTGTAGTAAAAATCGGCGCACCCTCCCGGTTGCACCCCTAGCCGCAATTTGGCTTCTGGGTTCTGACGTTTCAATTTAAGGCGTTTTATCTCATTTATAGCGGCTTTACTCAAAGTAATCATAGAGGGGGAATGGGGAATAGGGTATGGGATCGCAAGGGGATCCGATCCCCTTGTTGTTGACATATAGATTGGCGGCTGTTTGGTTTCCTACATCTGCAATTAGCAATAATAACTCAAAACTCCATACTCAAACCTCAGCCATTATTTATCTTGAGGCTTACCGCGAGAGTAGTCATCTTCAAAGCGAGTAATATCGTCTTCGCCCAAGTATTCTCCATTTTGAACTTCAATTAAAACTAGAGGAATTACACCGGGATTTTCCAGACGGTGAATATTTCCTTGAGGAACATAAGTAGATTGATTTTGGTGAATAATTAATTCTTTATCTCCACAAACCACTTTCGCCGTACCGCTGACAACAATCCAATGTTCGCTACGATGGTAGTGCATTTGCAGGCTGAGACGATGACCGGGATTGACTTCTATGCGCTTAATTTTATAACCTCTCCCTTCTTCCAAAACTGTAAAGGAACCCCAAGGGCGCAATTCTGTTGCAGATGCACCGGAGGTAGCTATTGATTGGGGGAGGCTGAGGGTGGGTATTTGGGATACTTCTTGCAATTTCGGCATATTTTTCTCCTGAGAAAGACTTGAGAATTATGGTTTAAGGGGCTAGGGGCTGGGGGCTAGGGATTGGATAGGGGTGGGGACTGGGAGCTACGATCTGATTTAGACACCCGATCGCCAGCATAGCAAATAGTTTTGGGTCTTTGTCATCTGGTAAGTGCTGAAGTTATGGAGGTTACATGGATTATTTTTGCTTAAATAACATTATAAAATGCTTTTTTTATCATTTTTGGATTCCCCTCCTCCAGTACTACTTCAAGATAAAATGTTGATTAAGCGAGCAGTAAAACATCGCACCATTGGAATACTCTACATCAGATTGCATGTTTATGAGGTATACCCCAGAAACCCGGTTTCTTGAAGAAACCGGGTTTCTATTTAAAGTAAATTAGGTATATTCAGAACACTCCCTGAGAAATCCGGAACAAAATTTGATTAAATTCGACAATAATATCAGGACAGTCTTCGCTAATATTTCCGGATAAACCAGATCGGTATGTGCCACTTATTAAACAGTCCCCTTCTAAATTCAAATTTGTGAAGATAGTGATAATTAGGCAAAAATTATGTCCTGAGACTGGCTGGATATCTATAATATATGGTGTAACTTGACGATAAATTATTTCGCCACAAATAATTGTGAAAGCTTGATATTACTAGTTTTTCAGCCATTGGACACGATCGAGTTGATTCCTCAAAAAAAAATTTTGCTGAAGTTGGAACCTTTTGATTATTGGCAACGACATTGATATTAACAAAGGAACTAAAAACCATACCCATTGAGGCACATAACGATGAAACTTTCCCTTAAATCTATCGTCACTCTTTCTGCTTTAGTTGTTACTGCAATCGCGCCTGTTGTATTATCTGCGAATCGCGCTTCAGCACAACCCGAAGGAACCAAAGCAAATTACATTGGTGTTGGTGTATCAGCAGGTGTCACTAATGGCGGACAAGATGCCGATGCTGCTAACTTTGGTGGGAATATTCAAGGTCGGATTACCACTGATAAAGCGCCTGTTTCTCTCAGGGGAGCTATCCTATTTAACGGTGATAATACTGCGATTATGCCAATAGTTTCTTATGATGTTCCTATTACCAATAATGCTAACGTTTATGTTGGTGCTGGCTATTCATTCACGGAGAAAAATGGAGAGCCAACGCCATTAGGGAATACGGATGCTCCTGTAGTTACTGTGGGCGCTGAAGCGCAATTAGGTCAGAATGTTGTGATTTATGGAGATACTAAAGTAGGGATTAACGCTTACGAAAATAGTTCGGCTTCAGCAGTTAGTATCCAAGCTGGCGCTGGGGTAAAATTCTAAGATAACGTAAGTTGCTGGTTACAAATATTGTCGATTAGATCCTCCCTAACCCCCCTTAGCGATCAGGGCTGTTTTAGCCTCGGCTCAGAACGTCAAAAGTAAAAGCGATCGCTCTCTGGTAAAATAACAGCGATCGCTAACTTTTTTTTGAAAATAATATGTTCATTTTAATCGAAAAACTCAAAGAAGTCAACGATTTCCGATCAAGGGAAAAGATATCCGCTGTGGTTCGTCTTGTAGCACTACCAAGATACATTAGGACGTTGTTTTAACTTCAATCTTGAATTAAGAACAAGGTAGTTTTAGAATAGGTCTTAACCTTAATGCGTAGCGCTATATTGGTAGTAATTATTGGGATAATGTCAGGGTACTTAAACTACAGAGAGCTTGGATAAGATTTCCGATATAGAGTAGTTTATTTTTGTATAAAATTATAAGACTAGTTAAGTAAAAGCTTTGTAGGAGAAGTAATAGGGTAATTTTTAGTACCTATCTCTTGATTATTTTAATTGTCAATAAGTTATCTAAATTTGCTGATAAGTTAAAATTAACCATTTTAACTTTAATCATAAACAAAAATTTATGACTAAATATTGAGGTGTAATTAATGAGAATAAAACAGCTATGGGGGGTTGAGGGGGGTTACTCTTTAGCACTATTTTAGGAAATTGGTATTACTAATGACCAAAGATTGAGTAATGCTTCTGACGGGAAAAACTATCGCGATAAGCCGTTAAGCATTTAATTTCTCTGTTTTGAATGAGGGGGAGCT
>DOIX01000310.1:0-20467 GCA_003511885.1 Cyanobacteria bacterium UBA11153 | reverse complement strand
GTTTAAATGCGCAGCAGCTTAGTTTCGCTCGCCTTCGGCATCGCAATTCTGCCATCATAGAAGCTACAGGCTGGGTGAAGGATGAATCGGATAAGGTAACCTTGGTTGCTACTATACCAAATCTAACAATGTCTGCTGCCCAGGCTAAATTGCCTAATTGCCTTTTGAAAGGAAGTAGGGAATAGGGAAAATGGCACTGATAATTTTTCAGTAATCCTTGTCGGTAAGGAGATAAGCTGTCACGCTTTTAAATTGTTTGTTTTGAGGGCAGGGGAGCCGGGGTGCAGGAGAGAGACTTTGAGCGATTTTTTCCTAAAGGGAAAATATACAGTTTAAATGCGCAGCAGCTTATCCGCACTTCATCAAGTCTTCATATAGGAATGACGAAAAAGCCAATTACTTCATCAAATCTTCACATAATTTACTTGTGAATTGTCTAATATTGAGTATATTTATATTTATCTGAGAGAAAATTGGAGTTTTGGGTTAGCTCTTTATAACTATTTATCGCTTAATTTCGGTATAATAGTTTACCCTGACCCATTTTTTTACAAGTTTAATGTAAACTTCCTGGCATCTTGGCTTGGAGTGAATCTACACATAATACCAAATCCAGTTTAATTACCCCCTTTATCTCAAGAACAACCCTGACTGATAATAGGGGTTTAAAAAGCGGATTTGGTATAACCATTCTTAATCGGAGGCATTAGTTTTAGCCATGAGTACGCAAAACACCGTTTTACTTTTTAATCTATTCGCAGATGGAGATTCTCTGGGATCTTTATCATCTCCAATCTTGAGAAAATTTGACGATGAATTATCCAGAATTAGGAATAATAAGAATCAAGTTAGTTTCTCTAAATTATTACGAAGATCGGGGTCTGAAAGTAAGATTACACCTACTGTAACTACCAATAAAAATGATTATCAACCGGGAGAAACTGCCTATATTACTGCCAAAGGATTTACTTCGGGTGACACAGTACAACTCCAAGTTTTACACTTAGATTCTGGTGCTGATGGCAGATTTGGTACATCAGATGACCAAACCATTCAAACATCAGGAGAGGGACATGAAGCTTGGCAAGTTACTGATGGCAGTGCCCTAGATTTGGATGGCAAAGTAAATGGTAAAATTACCACCACATGGTACGTTAACCCAGATGATTCTCTTAACGCCACCTTCAAATTAACAGCAAAAAGTATCAATTCTGGGCAAGAAGCTAATCATATTTTTACTGACTCACTGTCTCTTGATTTGGGCAGCCAAACCTTTGGCTTCGTTAATGGTGCATATATTGCTAGATCCAATGTCTCTGGCAGTTCGGGAACTGGGACAATTAACTCATTTTTGCGGATTAAAAATTCACCCAGCGAACAAGGTTACAATACCAATAATATCAAGCCCAGCCAAGATCCTACTCTCAAAGATGTCATTGCCAGTTTTACGCGATCGCTAAAATTATCGGAATTGCCTACCGTGCAAATTTCGGGACAGAATTTTCGGGAAATTCGCCTCGATTTGAATGAGAGTAATAGTAATCCTTTAATTACTCTGCAAAAATTCCAAGTTTTTATGGGTAATTCGGGAAATCTGATTGGTTATAATACCAATACAGGGACTCTGAATGGGGCATTAAATAATGGACAAGCAGTTTTTAATTTGGGTACTTCTGTTATATTTAATGCCAGTTTACAGCCAGGAAGTGGTGCTGGTGATGGTCTATTTTACATTCCTGATAGCATGTTTGCTGGATATGCTAACACTTCATTTGTCTATCTCTATACCAAGTTTGATGGCTCCGAGTCTGGCTTTGAAGAATTTTCAGTAGCTGCTCGGGGTGCGATTGTGCCTAGTGGGGGTATCAGTGGTAGAGTTTTTAATGATTTGAATGGGGATGGAGATGATGAAAGTGGTGTGGATTCAGGATTGAATAATGTCACGCTCAAATTATTTTTAGATGATGGTGATGGAGTATTTGAGGCGAATGAAGGAAGTTTCGATCCGACTAAAGATTCTCTGATTACCACAAAAATTACTAGTGGAAATGGTGGATACTCTTTCACCAATCTGTTATCAGGTAATTATTTTGTCCAAGAAATATTGCTATCGGGCTTTTTCCCAACACCTGCTGGAAGTAATAACTATCGTCTTGTCACAGTTGGTACTTCCAATACCACTGGCATTAATTTCGGAAATTTCCAACTAGGGAGTATCAGCGGACAGAAATTTCAAGACACTGATGGAGATGGGATTAAAGATGCTGGAGAAACTGGAATTTCTGGCTGGAGTATCTTTATCGATACCAATAATAATGGCATTAAAGATACTGGAGAAACCAGTGCCACTACCAATGCTAATGGCAATTACAGTTTTAATGGATTAACTACTGGAAGTTATACCATCCGAGAAGTACAGCAAACTGGTTGGGTACAAACTACTAGTAATCCTAGCGCCATTAATATTACCAGCGGCACAAATATCACAGGTATCGACTTCGGAAACTTCCAACTAGGGAGTATCAGCGGACAGAAATTTCAAGATACTGATGGAGATGGGATTAAAGATGCGGGAGAAACGGGACTTTCTGGCTGGAGTATCTTTATTGATACTGATAACGATGGCATTAAAGATGCCGGAGAAATCAGTACCACTACTGATGCTGATGGCAATTACAGTTTTAATGGATTAACTACTGGAAGTTATACCATCCGAGAAGTACAACAAACTGGTTGGGTACAAACTACTAGTAATCCTAGCCCCATTAATATTACCAGTGGCACAAATGTCACAGGTATCGACTTCGGCAACAGACAGACAACCAACTTACAAATATTGAAATCCTTTAATCCCACATTTAAAGGATTAAAGGTAGCCATTCCCGATGAACAAATTTCCTTTAAGTTAACCGCCAAGAATGCTGGGCCAACTGATGCCCAATATATCTTAGTTTCAGATACCATCAATCCTGCTCAATTAATAGTCCAATCAGTTACCACTCCAGAGGGATGGATTAATTTAGATACCTACGATCCAAATAATGACGGAATTTTAGATGGTATTGATTCTGACGGAGACGGTAACATTGATTTTATTGGAGATGGCAATAAAAACACCATTCAAGTTTTAATACCCTCACTCCTCAATGGAGCCGAAGGCGAAATTACCGTACAATCAACTGTAAGTTCAGATACAGTTACCATCAGCAATTTCTTTGGGGTATTTGGTGAAAATTCCGCACTACAAGAGTATAGCAATGTCGCTCTCTTTGGCAAAAGTTATCTGCCTCTAAATCTCAGAAAAGAAGCCAACTCATCTATAATCAACTTCAGAATTAATAATATTGGTAACAGTACCGCTAATATAACTTCCAGTGTTGCTGATTCTGACACTTCCGATAACTTTGCCACAGACTATGCCACTATTCCCACATATACATATAGTGCAGCTTTAGGCAACGGTGAAAACTTCAACGCTTTATTTGGAATGCCCGAAGAAAATAGCGATCCTCACAATCCCGATTACAGTTTAGTGACTGATGCTGATTATTGTATCAGCACGACTACTGGCAGTATCATTACCCAAAACTGTTCGGCACTCATCGCTAGTGGATTAGCTTATAATCAGTCAGCTTTTCTACCTAATGGTACTCAGGGGAATGCTGGATTTCATGTGGAATGGGATAATAAAGAATTATTAGAATCATCCCCAGGATGGTCTACATTTCTTGCCGCATCTGCTGACGGTGATTTAACCGATTCTAGTGATGAGGAATATGTCCTAAATTTTCTAAGCCAACTAGTAGCAAATGGACATACTGCACCTAATATTTACGTGGAGGGAGAACTACAACTAGTTAATCCCCAAACTGGACAAACCCAATCGATTGTTTTTACCCAAGCCCAAATAACTCCAGACTTGGCTACCCAGACAATTATTTTAGTCAAAAATAATGGCGTATTTTTTGCGGATGAGAATTTAACCCCTGGTGTCCAGATAGTCGGGGTTAATAATTTACAATTAGCTCTAGATACTTTACCTCCAGCAACAAATACTCAATCATCCTTAAAAATAGTTATTGACTCGCAAGTCACAACTACCCGCCTAGAAACTTTAAATTCTAACTCTTTGTCTGACAAAGGTTATATCGTCACAGACTTGCAGATTTTGGGTAATACAATTACTTTTGATGCCCAAAATGGTTCAGGAGATATAGACTTATCTCTGATTCAAGTAACAGCACCCACTAATGCTAACATTACCATTCAAGGCGGAAATGCTACAGATAAGCTGCGCGGTAGTGCCCGAGCAGAAACTATCTTAGGAAACAATGGTGCTGATATCATCATCGGTGGATTGGGTAGCGATAAATTATTTGGCAAAAGTGGTATGGATTTACTGCGCGGTGATGGAGGTGATGATTTGTTAGTTGGAGGGCAAGGAGGAGATACTCTGCGTGGTAGCTTCGGTGCAGATATTCTCATCGGGGCAAATTACGATCCGCTGACAAATGCGATAACTCAAGATGGTGGGGCAGCCGATATTTATGTCTTGGAGGCAAACGCTGGTTTAGATATTGTTCGCGGGTATCAAGTTGGTTCAGATAAAATTGGTTTACTAGGAATAAATCTAAATAGTCTGAGCCTAACTCAACAAGGAGTAGATGCGGTGATTAGCTTCAACGGAGCAGATTTAATGCGGGTAGAAGGAGTTTGTACTCAAAATCTTGCTTTTACTACCAATTTCACATATATCTAACCTAAGTTGCGAGTTAATTCAAGTTGCTAGTTATCAGCGATTAGCACTTTGTCACCCCCTAAATCCCCCTTAGTAAGGGGGACTTTTCACAAAGGTTCCCCCCTTACTTAATAAGGTGGGTTAGGGGGGTGCTAACGGATAATAAAAGCGTTTAAAGTAGGGGAGACATTCCCTACTTTAACTTGAAAATCTGATGATGGCATTAGTAGAGAATGCCTACCCTAAAGTTGTCTGCTATAGTTTAGGATGGGATAAGCATTGAATGTCCTGGTTGTTGTTAGCCTTCATTATCACCCAGGGTAGATCCTTATTCCAGGAGTAAGATATGAGACAAAACTGCGATCGCAAAAAAGTATTCAAGATTTCCTTACTCGCTGGTATGGTTAGTTCTTGGATAGCATCTCCTCTAACGAGTTTAGCTCAAATTATTCCCGATCGCACTTTAGGTAGAGAATCCTCTCTCCTCGCTCCCAATATCCCCCTCAACGATGGGGCAATTAACCGCATCGACGGCGGTGCAATTCGGGGTTCGACTCTTTTTCATAGCTTTTTCCAGTTTAATGTGGGAAACAGCCAACAGGTTTATTTTGCTAACCCAGATAGTATTACTAGTATTTTTAGCCGAGTTACAGGTAACAATCCTTCTCATATTTTTGGAACATTAGGAGTATTAGGAAATGCCAATTTGTATTTATTAAATCCGAATGGGATTATGTTTGGACCTGGTGCTCGCCTCGATATTAGAGGCTCTTTTGTTGCCACTACCAGCTCCGGCGTATTATTTAACAATGGTTATCAATTTAACACTACTAATCCCACTGCACCACCTTTGCTGACTATTAATGTACCGTTAGGATTAGATCAATGGTTACCGCCGAGAGGAGAAATTACAAATAGAGGCAACTTATCTGTCGGACAATACTTATCTTTAATCGGTAGAAATCTATACTTAGAAGGCAGATTACAGGCTGGAAATAATCTTACCTTACAAGCAACAGACACCCTCACAATCCGAGACAGTTTAAGCAATCCGTTTATCGCTACTGCTGGATCTACATTACTAGTGCAAGGTAATCATTTACTAGATATTTTTGCCTTAAATAATCCTCAGAGTGGTTTATTAGCACATGGAGATTTAATCTTAAGATCCGCCAATCCAATTAAAATAGATAGTCACTATACAACAGGCGGTAACTTATCAGTTGAGCAACTGGATGGGGCTGTAGGGAATACATTTAGCGATCGCGATCCGATTGTCTTAGCTGCTGGTAATGTCAAAATGGGTGACTATACCGGAGCCTCTTTACATATTTTAGCTGGAGGCAGCGTCGAATTAGGCAACGTTAGAATTAATACTCCAGGTCCAAACGATACTACCATTAATAGTAATAATACTAACCTAATTCCTGGCACAAGCACTCCTTACAGTGCCCTCAGTCAAGTTACCTTATCTGATGGTACAACCTCAATTAATATCAAGGGAGATACTCAAGCTACATTAGATATTCGAGCCGGAATAGATTGGAATCAAGCACCTTTTACTGGCTCTCCAGGTATCGCGACACCAACTGATTTTCCCGGAGGCTCTGTTACATTTGCACCACCTACTATTAGCGGTTCCAGTATTCAAGTTGGTAAAATTGAAATTGCCCAATCCGGCGGCTTAGTATTACTTACCAATCAATATCGACCAAATACTACATTACCAGCGGGAAGTATTAATGTTGCAAGTATTATTAACGACAAACAAAAAATCTTTGGTTTCGATCCTTTCGATCCTAATCCTTTTTTTGATTTAGGTGGTGATATAGCGATTGATTCTCGTGGGAACTTCTCCTTAGCAGTGGGTGGTAAAATCATTTCAGCAGGTTTAGTTGGTGGCGATATTACCATCAAAAGTGATACATCAATTACCTTCAATGATGCTAGTAGTATAAGTGACGATGAGAGTAATATTGCCAGTGTGAGTGCTACTCAGATAGATGGTATTGGCGGTGATATTAGGCTATCATCTCCGGCCATTTATTTAACTAATAAGAATAGAATAGACACGCTTTATAGTGGGAATCAGCAAAGTGGCAATATTATAATTGAAGCCAATATCTTAAATCTGAACCAAGGGAGTCGAATCAGCACTGGCACAGGAGGGAGAGCAACAGGAGGTAAAATTACTGTTAATGCTGATTCCATTTTGCTAAGTAATCAAAGTTTAATTTCGGCTCAAACTGTAGGTCCTAAAGGTGGTAATGCTGGGGAGGTAGAAATCATCACAAATTCTCTGGTAGCTACCGAAGGCAGTCAGATTTCTTCCTCAACTGGAGGTGTAGGTAATGCCGGAAATGTTAATGTTACAGCAACTAACTCAATTACCTTAAGTGGAATTTCAGAAGGAAATCCTAGCGGTATAGTTAGTATTGTATTTCCAGATTTACCTACTTTCATACCTCCTTTTTTATTCCCGTCAGGTAGCTATCAAGGGAATGGTAATGCAGGTGTTATTACTATCGAGACTGGTAGCATTTTAATTAATAATGGAGCGCAAGTTAAAACTTCTACTTTCGGTACAGGTAATGCAGGGATTATTAATATTAACGCAGATACAATAGTCCTTGACGGTGCTGTATTAGCTCCTCCTAGTTTTTCTCAACCTACTATTCCCAGTGGCATTCTCAGCGAAATTGCACCTGGCTCTCAGGGTGAAGGAAGAGAAATTAACATTAATACAGGTAAACTCTCTGTAACCAATGGTGCTTTTATTAGTGCAAGTACCGTATCTCAAGGTGATGCCGGAAATATTAACATTTTGGCGAGTGAATCAGTCTCTTTTGATGGATTTCCTGGCGAGCCTTTTTTCCGTAGCGGTGCTTATGTAGAAACGAAAAAGGGAGCAACTGGCAGCGGTGGCACTCTAACTATTAATACACCATCTCTCTCCGTCACTAATGGTGCAACTTTAAGGGCTTTAACTGAAAGTAGTGGCAATGCGGGTAGCATTTTTATTAATGGAAGCGAATCCATTTTTATTTCCGGTGTCGATACAGGTTTATTTTCTAATACAACTTCTGATTCAACGGGAAATGGTGGTTTAATCAATCTACAAGCGACAACTCTTACTTTAGAAAATGGAGCGCAACTAAATGTGAGTACCGGAGGAAGAGGAGAAGCAGGTGATATACAGATTGATGTCAGTAAATTAATTAGCCTTTCCGGTGAAAATACAGGGATATTTTCCAGTACAACTCCAGATTCGACGGGCAATGGAGGCGATATTATTATCGATCCTGAATTGGTGGTAATCAAGAATGGTGCTGCTATTTCTGTGGATAGTCAAGGTAGTGGTATCGGTGGCAATATATCTATTGAAGCCGAGCAATTACGCCTCGATAATGGTCGAATTTCTGCACAAACAGTTAGCACAGATGGTGGAAATATTAACTTATCATTATCAGAGCTGCTATTATTGCGCCGAGGCAGTCAGATTTCAACTACGGCTGGGACAAGCTCCGCAGGTGGTAATGGTGGTAATATGAATATCAAAGCTGGTTTTATTGTAGCTGTCGATCGAGAAAATAGCGATATTACTGCCAACGCTTTTCTCGGAAATGGTGGCAATATTGATGTTATTACTCAAGGTCTTTTGGGAATTCAATTCCGCCCCAAACTTACCCCTTTAAGCGATATTACTGTTAGTTCTAAGTTTGGGAATCCGGGCAATTTTAATCCAATTATCTTAAATATAGATCCTAGCTCCGGATTATTAAAATTACCAGATAAATTAAGGGATCCTAGCGATGAAATTATTGTCAGTTGTGCCGCCGCCGAAGGTAACTCATTTACAATTACTGGGCGTGGTGGTTTACCAGAAGATCCGACTGTAACTGTGAGAGGGCAGACACTTTGGCAAGATTTACAAGATTTTTCAGCAGAAAATCAAGCCGTAAATACTCCTGGCTCTCATCGTCAAACTAGCTTAAGCAATTTAGATGGACAGCCATTAGATAAATCAAGTAAAAATGGCAGTGCCAGGGAAAATTATCACCTCATAGAAGCAACAGGATGGGAAATAAATAAGGATGGAAAGGTTACTCTAGTTGCAGCTCAAAATGTTGATAATTCTCAAACCGTTAATTGTCATTAATGGATTAGGGGCTTTCTTGCTAGGGGCTGGGGAAAAAAGTCGTAAAATTAATGGTTTCAGGAATTGAAAACGTCTTAACCGCCAGGGCGGTATATGCAGAAATAATGTCATGAAGAGAGCCTTGAAGCCTTGCTTCATATGGGGTTTGATGGGCATCAAATAACTATCAACTGTCAACTGTCAACTGTCAACTGCTATAGATACACCGATGTGGGGATTGCTATATAGCTGGATCGATAGATTTCTTGCTACACTTAAGTATACGGAACAATAACCAAGGTTTGCGATCGTGAAGAGGAAAAAAGGAAAAGGCAGTAAAAAAAGAACTTTATGGGCTTCTTGGTTAGTGTTGCCTCTTTCCTTTCTAGTAAGTATGGTGTTTGTGACAAAAGTTATCCCGGCAATTGCCTATCAACAAATACCTCCTCCCATATCACACCAACAGCCCAACCAAAAAGAAGTAGTTCAAGTGCCATCAGGCTCTGGACAGCTTTTACAGCAAGGAAAACAGCTATACGAAACCGGGCAATTCTTTGCTGCCGCAAATCTTTGGCAAGAAGCAGTAAAATCCTATCAAGGAGAAGGGGCGATTCTCAATCAAGCCCAAGCCCTTAACTATCTGTCCTTAGCCTATCAAGAATTAGGACAGTGGCAGGAGGCAGAAACAGCCATTCAAACTAGTCTGAAACTGTTAGAAAATTTTGATAAGCTGGAAAGCAGAGGGTTAGCGATATTTGCCCAAGCATTGAACACTCAAGGCAGTCTGCAACTAGCAACAGGAAAAACCGAAACAGCCTTAGCAACGTGGAAAGAAGCAGAAGTAGCTTATGAGAGTGCGGAGAATGAAATTGGCAAACTGGGCAGCAAAATTAATCAAGCTCAAGCCTTACAAGCTTTAGGGCAATACCGACGAGCCAAAGCACTTTTAGAACAACTTGTAGAGGAAATGCAGTCTCAACCAGATTCCATCCTCAAAGTTGATGGATTGCGCAGTTTAGGGGTAGCCCTGCAAACAATTGGTAACCTAGTCCAATCTAAGGAGATTTTAGAGGAAAGTTGGGAGATTAGTCAGAAATTAAACGCCAGTGCCGATACCAGTGCAACTCTTTTCAGTATTGGCAATATTGCCAGGGATTTACAGCAGTACGATGTGGCATGGGCGTACTATGAAGAAGCGAACAAAAATGCCAAAGATGGCATAGTCAAAATCCAAATAAATCTCAACCAACTAAGTCTGTTGGTAGAAACCAACCAAGAGGATTCTGCCCGAGAATTGATCCCGGAAATTGAAGCAAATTTAGCCAAATTATCCCCCAGTAGATCCGCTATTTATGCCAGAGTGAATCTAGCAGAAAGTATGATGAAAATGGGGAAAGGAGTAACGGATGCCAAGGTGGAAGGTGGGGAAAGGATTAAGCCTGAAAAAATAGGTCAATTACTAGCAATAGCAGTCCAAGAAGCTCGGGAAATTAAAGACAAACGTGCCGAAGCTTACTCCCTCAATCAACTAGGGAAGCTTTACGAACAAAACCAACAGTGGGATAATGCCAAAGACTTGACTGAGGAAGCACTGCAAATTGCTCAAGAACTTGATGCTGCCGATATTTCAGCTCGCGGAGCGTGGCAGTTGGCTCGAATTCTCAAAGAGCAGGGGGACAGAAAAGGCGCAATCGCAGCTTATGGAAACGCAATTGATAACCTGCAATCTCTCCGGAGCGATTTAGTTGCCATTAACCCTGATGTGCAGTTTGACTTTAAAGAAAATGTCGAACCCGTTTATCGCCAATTTGTCAGCCTACTCTTGACACCAAATGCCAACCAAAAGGCTCTCAACCAAGCCCGCGAAACTATTGAAGCTTTGCAACTAGCAGAATTAGATAATTTCTTCAGAGATGCCTGCTTGGATACGAAGCCAGTCAAAATCGATGACATCGATGTTAATGCAGCCGTAATTTATCCAATTATCTTACCAGATCGGTTAGAAGTTATTTTATCATTACCGAATCAACCCCTGCGTCACTACGCAACTCAAATCCCAGCCCCAAAAGTTGAAGAAATTCTGCAAAAACTATATTCCTCCTTATATTTAGGTTATTCTGATGAAGATCGTTTGCAACTTTCCCAACAAGTTTATGACTGGTTAATCCGACCAGCCGAAGCGGATCTCGAACAGAGCAAAATCGAGACGCTCGTATTTGTTCCCGATGGATTTCTGCGGAACTTACCAATGGCTGTTTTGTACGATGGAAAGAATTATGCGATCGAAAAATACAGCATTGCCCTTAGTTCCGGATTGCAGCTATTTCCCCAGGCGTTGGAACGACAAGAACTAAATATTTTAGCGGTAGGTTTAACAGAAGCACGTCCGGGATTTTCAGCTTTACCAGGGGTGGAGGTAGAAGTAAAGCAAATTGCTGCGGACTTGAATTCGGAAGTATTGTTGGATCAAAGATTTACTCGCGAAGCTTTCCAACAAGAAGTGAATAGCGAATCTTTTCGAGTTGTTCACCTGGCTACTCACGGTCAATTCAGCTCCAATCCAGCCGAAACTTTTCTCCTCACCTGGGATAGTCGCCTCAATATTCAAGATTTCGATGTATTATTTCAAAAGAGGAGAGTAGGTCTGCTCAAACCGATTGAATTGCTGGTACTGAGCGCCTGTCAGACGGCATCTGGAGATAAACGAGCTACCTTGGGATTAGCAGGATTGGCTCTCCGTTCAGGTGCTTACAGTACCCTAGCTAGTCTCTGGTCAGTTAACGACCAATCCACATCTGTTCTGATGAGTGAGTTTTATCGACAACTAACTCAGTCCCCAAGTCCGATTACCAAAGCCGAATCCCTCCGCCAAGCCCAACTGGCAATGTTGCAAAATCCTAAATACAAGCATCCCTATTTTTGGGCTTCGTTTGTATTAATAGGAAACTGGTTGTAATTAAGAAGTGAGAAGTGAGAAGTGAGAAGTGAGAAGTGAGAGGTAATAGGTAAAAGGTGAGAGGTGAAAAATAGTAAGCTCTTGAAGTCTTCTATTCCCTCTTGAGATCGGTCAAATTATTTCCCATTTTTCACTGATACAAGACTGATTTAGTTGAAAAATATTGGGGTGTAATCTAAATATCAGCAAATTTCTGTGAACTCGGTACTAAATTATGAGCAAATTAAAACCCGCCATATTTCAAACCATTTTATCCGCAACTCTAGGCGGAGTAGTGCTTGTCGGCACTACCTTATCTCCGTCAGTACAGGCAAACCCATCCCCGATGGCAAATTCACCCGATCATCTCCTCATCGCCTTGAAATTTAAAGCCCCTGGAGATCCTGCACCAGCTAATTCTGTAGGTGGAGGGAGTCGTGGTGGAGTCAAATTTTCCGTGCCTGGGGATCCTGCACCCATCAACAGTATAGGCGGCGGTAGCCGTGGTAATATTCGCTTCCGGTTACCGGGAGATGCTGGACCTGTTAACACAATCGGCGGCGGTAGCCGTGGTGAAATTCGCTTCCGGACACCAGGAGATTCTGCACCCGTTAATACGATAGGTGCGGGAAGTCGCAGCGATGAACAACGTCTCCTGACAGCGTTGCTACCAACCAATAACTACGGGCGTACCATAGCGGGACATCCCACATTCTTTGTTTATCTCCCGCCCACGGCTGCCAAGGAAGTATTTTTTAGCCTGAAAGATGAAAATGGCAAGCATCACTATCAAACGATCTTAAATATTTCCGGGAGGGGAGGAATTGTCAGGGTTACCCTACCAAATAATGTGGCAGAATTAGAGATGGAAAAAAACTATCAGTGGTTCTTTGCACCGATTCAGCCTGGAGGGATTCTCCAACCAGATAATTATGGTGTAACCGGATGGATTAAGCGAGTTGAAGCGCCAAAATCCAATCGGCTAAATTCATCGGAAAATCCTGTAGAAACAGCCACCGAATACGCAGAAGCTGGTATCTGGTACGATACGATCGAGGTCTTAGCCTCGGCACGAGTGGCGCAGCCCAGCAATGAGACTTTATCGAGTGAGTGGAAAGACTTGTTGAAACAAGTGGGACTTTCTGCGATCGCAAATGAGCCTATCTCAGAACAGTTGTAAATCAACCACTACTTCAATTTTACTACTTAGTAATCAGTAATGGGTAATTGGTAATAGCCAATTACCCATTAACAATTCATATCATGATGTGGAAAAAAATCCAAGACCAAATTAAAAAATGGCACGCTCCATTAATGATTACTTTCACAGTAGCAGGTGGCATCATTACTGGGAGTATGGTAGGAGTTTTCAACTTGCTAGAATGGTCAGTGCGCGATCAATTATTTCGCCTACGTCCCTCTGAATCAGTTGACCAACGGATTGTCATTGTCACCATTGACGAGTCGGATATTCACTATGTCAAGAAATGGCCTATGTCAGACCACTTCATGGCACAATTAATCCAAAATATTAAAGATCAAAAACCGAGAATTATCGCCCTTGATATTTATCGAGATATACCTGTAGAACCTGGATACGATAAATTAACTGAACTCTTCAAATCTACTCCCAATTTAATCGGAATTGAAAAAGTTGGCTCCCCTGCAATCGCAGCGCCTCCTCAATTAGAAAGTTTAGAACAAGTAGCCGCCAATGACTTAGTATTAGATCCAGATGGCAAGATTCGTCGCGCTTTAGTTAGCCTCAGCAACAAAGAAGGCTTAGGCGTACAACTCGCATTAATGTATTTGGCAAAAGACAATATTGAACTAGAAGTAATTGACGATAAAAACTTAATATATGGATTAGGAAAAGCTGTATTTGTTCCTTTAACTGGGAAAGAAGGAGAATACCACAAAAAAGATACAGGGGGATATCAAATCTTATTAAATTATCGGGGAGGATTGGAGAAATTTCCCACCATCTCCATGACGGATGTACTAGAGAACCGCATTCCACCAGAATTAATGCGCGATCGCATAGTTTTATTCGGGCCAAAAGCACCCAGTCTGAATGATAGCTATCAAACCCCTTACACTAGCACTTTCTCCAGTACCACTACCTTAATGCCAGGAGTAGTTATTCATGCTAATATTGCCAGCCAAATTTTGAGTGGAGCCTTGGAAGGTAGAGCCATGCTCAGAGCATCAATTAAACCATTAAATTGGCTATTAATTCTCTTTTATTCTGCATATAGTACCACGTTAGGTGTACTTTATCTGCGCTATCGTTGGGTGTCAGTTGCAGGGATATTTATCGCTGGTTGCACTATTTTTATTAGTGGGTATACAGCCCTATTAACAGGTTGGTTAATTCCTGTATTTACTCCTTTGGTAGCAGTTGTAACTGGTGGAGTTATTAGTATCGGTGCTACACTTTGGAATAACCTGAAACTCTCCTATCAACAATTAGAAGAATATGCCCAAACCCTCAAGAATAAAAATCAACAACTACAAGAATTAGACAAACTAAAAGATGAATTTCTAGCCAATACATCTCACGAACTCCGCACCCCTCTCAACGGGATTATCGGTATTGCTGAATCCATGGTGGATGGTGCTACAGGAAAACTTACAGAAATCCAAACCCACAATCTAGAGATGATTAGTCAATCTGGTCATCGCCTTTCTAACCTCGTTAACGATATCCTCGATTTCTCCAAACTCCAGCACAAAAATATCGAATTACAACTAAAACCTCTTGATATTAGATCGCTTATTAAAGTTGTGACAAGCCTAATTCAAGGAATGGTAGTCAATAAAAATATCCAAATCATTACAGCACTTCCTACCACTTTGCTGCCCGTATTGGCCGACGAAAGTCGTGTCGAACAAATTCTCTACAACCTCATCGGTAATGCTATCAAATTTACCGAAAAAGGTAAAGTAGAAATTTCCGCCCAATTTATACCTATTCATTCAGTCGATCCCATCGGACAAAATAAATCAGGGCATAACCAAAAACAAATAGCCATTACCATCTCCGATACCGGAATTGGTATCTCTAAAAAGAGTATCGAGCGTATCTTTGAATCTTTTGAACAAGGAGATGGTTCCACTTCTCGTCAATATGGTGGTACGGGATTAGGATTAACGATAACTAAACAGTTAGTTGAACTCCACGGCGGTAAAATTTGGGTAGAATCTGAAGTGGGAATCGGCTCGAAATTTACCTTTACTTTACCCACTACTGACAGTCCCCTGCCAGATACTCCCACCTCTCCTCCCGTAAGTAGTATTCGCAAATTTGCTCCGGATGTATCATCTCCAAATATTGGTGAAAATATTGGAGAAAATAGTGGAGGTGAAGCAGTTAAGTTCCAGATATTAATTGTGGATGATGAACCCGTAAACCTTCAAGTATTGAATAATATTCTTTCCGCCAACAACTACCAAGTTACTCAAGCTTCTAATGGTGAAGAAGCCTTAGCTATTCTTGAACAAAATCTCCTCATTGACATCATATTACTAGATGTGATGATGCCCAATGTTTCCGGCTATGATGTTTGCGCTAAAGTTCGGGAAAAACACCCTGCCCAAGAATTGCCCATCGTCATGTTGACTGCCAAAAATCAAGTAGCTGATTTGGTTAAGGGGTTTCAATTTGGGGCAAACGATTATTTAACTAAACCCTTTGCCAAAGATGAATTATTGATGCGAGTTAGTACTCATCTCAAACTATCGAAAATTACCAATGCCTATGGAAAATTTGTCCCCCATGAATATCTGAATTTTCTCAGTAAAGACAGCATTATCGATGTCAATTTAGGCGATAATGTTAGTAAAGAAATGGGGATTATGTTTAGCGATATTCGTTCGTTCACTACCATTAGTGAAACTATGACTCCCGCAGAGGTTTTTAACTTTGTTAACGCCTATCTGCGGCGAATGAGTCCGGAAATCGATCGCCATCATGGCTTGATTGTCAAATATATGGGGGATGGTATGATGGTAGTTTTCCCCAATGGAGCAGATGATGCCGTAGGTGCAGGATTGGCTAAATTAGCCAAAGTCAGAGAGTATAATCAAGAGCGTCAAGCTGAAGGCTATAAACCAATTAAAATTGGTATCGGTATCCATTTGGGTTATATTATGGTGGGGATTGTTGGTGCAGCTAATCGGATGCAGAGCGATGCCCTTTCGGATACGATTAATTTAACGGCTCGTTTGGAAGGGTTGACTAAGTTTTATGGAGTATCATTGTTAATATCTGGAGAAGTTTTAGCCAAATTGAATAACCCCGATTTATATCAGATTCGGTTTATCGATAGGGCAATTGTCAAAGGAAAAAATGAGCCAATTTCTGTCTATGAAGTGTTAGATGCAGAAATTGAGGAAATCAGGAACTTAAAATCGCAAACTCAAGTTGATTTTCAAGAAGGGATAGAGTATTATCGTCTGGGTAAGTTTGGGAAAAGTAAAGAGTATTTTGAGAAAGTTTTGGCGGTTAATTCTCAAGATAAAACTGCTGCCCTTTATTTGGAAAGAATTCAACAGTTAATGGAAAAGGATGCCGTTGATGGATGGGAAGGAATTTGGCGTTTTACTGAGAAGTAACTCCTGGTATCGCAGTTGACAGTTGACAGTTGACAGTTGACAGTTATAGCCATCTTCATCAAACCGTTTAGCCAGTAAGGCTACTTGGCTATATTTATGAGGTTATAGATGTATATACCGATGTAGCAGTTGCTATAACAGCTTTCCGTGTAAAATTTGAGATAACCTGCATAAGTCCCCAGGTATCAGAGATATATAGGATTGACGGAAGAATCTATACTCGCTGTTAATGGAGAATTTGCTCATGCGTCTCAATCGTAAAATTCATAAGTTTACTATTCTGCTGGTTTCGGCTTTCCTATTAGTGGTGACATCTCCGCTTTTACCTCCTATATTTCATTTTGCACCGACTCTACTCCACGCCCAAACTATTGACGATAGGAAAGCTCAAGCTGATAATTTGCTTAAAAAAGGGATAGAAGAATATGATAACCTCAAGTTTGGCGGAGCATTAGGTAAATTTGAGGAAGCCCTATTAATTTATCAAGAAATAGGCGATAAAGTAGGAGTTGGCGAAGCTTTCCACCGGATTGGAATGGTTTACGACAGCACGGAAGAATATCAGAAGGCATTGGATTACTATCAAAAAGCTGTGGCTATTCAACGAGATGCGAAACCTGCTGCGGCAAAAATCACTCTCTACAGGATTGGCAAAGTTTACTATAGCTTAGAAGATTATCAAGAGGCTTTGAATTATTATCAGCAAGCTGTAGCAATTGGTAAGACTCATAGCACAGATAAAATTGCGGTTTGTCGTGATAGTGATTGGCAAGGGATAATTCTCGAAGGAATTGGCAGAATTTATCAAAGCTTAGAAGAATATCAGAAAGCGTTTGGTTACTATCAGGAAGTTATGGCAATTCAACAGGAATTGAGCGATTGTCCTGATGAAAGTATACTACGTTCTGCCGATGGAGACGCGACCCTTTTCTGGAGGATAGGATTCGTTGCGAATGAAATAGGCAAATATCAGGAATCTCTAGATTATTTCCAGAAAGCTTTGGCAATTTATGAAAAATTTGAAGAAAAAGATGACCAATGGATAACTCTCAATCAAATTGGGATAGTTTACCGCAAAATGGGAGGATATCAAGAAGCACTCGATTCTTTCCAACGGGCACAGGATATGAATCTATTCATTGGGCATTTTGGTAAAGGAGGTTCTTTCAATAATATAGGTTTAGTTTATCACGATACTAAAGACTATAAGAAAGCCCTCGATTCATACCAAAAAGCCATCCAAATTTCCCAGGAAATTGGCGACAAAGCGGGTGAAGGGGTAAGCCTCAACAATATTGGGGTAGTGTACGACAAGTTAGAAGAGTATCGGAAAGCACTCGATTTCTATCAAAAAGCATTGGCAATTGTCAGAGAAGTGGAAGACAAAAAAGCCGAAGGCATAATCCTCAACAATATTGCCGCGATTTACAGTAAGCAAAGCCAGTCTGATAAAGCCCTAGACTTCTACCAACAAGCCTTAGCCATTTTCCAAAAACTTGACAAGAAAGTCATATATTTCCAAGGTGTAACCCTCAACAATATTGGTGTCACCTACGAAAGGATAGGCAAATCTCAGGAAGCACAAGATTATTATCAGCAAGCCTTAGCAATTGTGCCAGAAATTGGTCAAAATCAAACAACAGTAAAACCACCTGTACCTATTACCTTAAACCTTGAACCACTGATTCTACCAGAGTCTCCCACAGCAACCAAAGAAGCACGGAAAAATCGGCTCTACCAACAGGGAATACAACTCGCAAAGGAAGGTGAATATCGAGAAGCTATTGCAACATTCCAGCAATCTCTAGTTACAGCTAGGGAAGTTAACGATAAATACCAAGAAGAGGAAATCTTTAACCAAATTGGACGTGCTTATAATGCCCTGGGAGAATACAGATTGGCATTGGATTTTTATCAACAAGCCTTAAAAATTAACGAAAATTTACCTGATGAAAAATGGAGTAGAATTTACTTATTTAGGCAACCTAGTCGCACCGGGGCAATCCATTCTAATATTGGGCAGGTTTACCTTAATTTAGGAGAATACACCAAAGCCTTAGAATTTTTCCAGAAAGCCTCAGCCATTACCAAACAGCGGGGCGACAAGAAAGGAGAAGTATTAACGATAAACGCGATCGCAAATATTCAATCAAAACTAGGCAAATACGAATCAGCCTTAGATTATTATCAGGAAGCATTGGAAATTATCAAAACCATTGACACTGAAAAAAAAAATCTGGAAGCCACAACTATCCACAATATAGGTAAGGTTTACCTCAAGACAGGCAAGTACCAATTAGCATTAGATTTATTTCAACAAGCCTTAACCATTAACCAACAATTTGGTTCCCAGAATTCCACCATGGTAATTCTCAATAATATAGGGCAAGCTTACTCTCAGCTAGGAGAAGATAAGCTTGCATTAGCTTCATGGCAACAAGCATTAATCATTGCCCAAGAAATAGGCTCGAAATCAGGAGAAGGAAATACCTTAAAAAATATCGGTTACTTACTAGAAAAACAAAACCAACCCCAATTAGCCATTCTCTTCTTCAAACAATCAGTCAACGCCACAGAAACAATTCGGCATAATATCAAAGGGCTGCCCCAAGAAATTCAGGAATCCTACATCGAAACCATTGCCCAAGATTATCGCACTTTAGCCAATCTTCTCCTCAAACAAGACAGAGTAATCGAAGCCCAACAAGTTTTAGACTTACTCAAAATCCAAGAATTAGACGACTACCTCCATAACGTGCGCGGCAACGAAAATACCAAAGCCGGAGTCGAATATTTACAACCAGAACAACAAATACTACAACAATATAACACCAAACTCACCCAAATTATTCAACTCGGCAAAGAATTAGCAGAAATCCAAAAAACAGCCCCACCACAACGGAGTCCCCAACAAGAAAAACGCATCAAAGAAATCGAAACCGCACAACGAGAAATTCAGCAAGAATATCTCAACTTCATCAACTCACCCGAAATTACCACCATCATCCAACAACTCAGCCAAAAAACAGGAGGAGAAAACATCAAACCCCAAACCCTAATTAAACTTCAAAATGACCTCAAAAAATTAGGACAAGAGGCCGCAATACTCTATCCTCTCATACTTGATGACCGCTTAGAATTAGTCCTAGTCACCCCATATTCTCCCCCCATCCGTCGCCCCGTTGCTGTCAAAAAAGACGAACTAAATCTCGCCATTGCCGAATTTCGTTCCGCCTTAACCAAACCCAACAAAAGAATATCCCTCAAACCCGCCCAAACCACTGGCAAACAACTCTACGATTGGCTAATTAAACCCATAGAAACAGCCCTCACCGAAGCCAATACCCAAACAATCATTTACGCACCAGATGGGCAACTTCGTTATATTCCCCTTGCCGCATTATACGACGGCAACCAATGGCTAGCACAAAAATATCGCATCAATAACATTACCGCCCTCAGCATCACCAACCTCTATCATAAATCCCAAAAAATGAATATCTTAGCCGGAGCCTTTACCCAAGGGAACTACGATTTTCAAGTAGGTGAAGATAACTTTAGCTTCAGAGGATTGCCTTTTGCAGGAAAAGAAGTAGAAACCTTAGCCAAAACAATTCCTAGTACAACTCAACTCCTCAACGCCAACTTCAGCAAATCAGAAATATTAGCTCAAATGAGCAACTATTCTATCCTCCATTTTGCCACTCATGCGGCCTTTGTTACAGGTAAACCAGAAGAATCATTTATACTATTTGGTAATGGAGATAGGGCTAATTTTCGCGATGTGGAAACTTGGGATCTTACTAACACCGATTTAGTGGTACTTTCGGCTTGCGAAACCGGATTAGGTGGGAAGTTAGGAGATGGGCGAGAAATTTTAGGATTTGGCTATTTAATGCAGCAAGCTGGGGCAAAAGCAGCAATGGCATCTTTGTGGGGAGTAGATGATGGGGGGACGCAAGTTTTAATGAATGGCTTTTATACGGCTTTAACTAATAATAATAGTACTAAAGTAGAAGCATTGAGACAAGCCCAAATT
>DOIX01000313.1:11648-17326 GCA_003511885.1 Cyanobacteria bacterium UBA11153 | reverse complement strand
AAACTGGAAAATTGCCTTTAAGAAAACTCTTCAAACCCCTACACCCCACACCAAAAAACCCACACCCCCCCCTCACCAAAAGACTTATTCAGCAAGCCCGAATTAGAGGTTGTGTGATGGACATTGCCCGCTCTAGAGCAAGGATCTGATATTTTTTGACTCGCTGCAATGGTTAGAACATTCGATAAAGTTCATTTTCTAAGTTTATAATTTGGGAGGCTGAGGCTAGGGAGTTTTCAGCCTGTCAGATTATAACTATTTGTACAACTTCTGATTGCAAAGATCGCCATCAATAAGACGCAGCGAGAAGCCTCCGGTTTCTAACCAGGAGAGTCTCAACAATCAGAACATTGAATTGCTCGTAAAACTCCAAGTTTTTATGCTCAAAGCATCGGAAATTTTTAAGTTATAGTTGCCTAATTTTCATGTCAGCACTACCTATAACTGAGTAAAATTCAACTTACACAAATCCTCATAAGCCCGATCGATTAACCCTTTACCCCGCAAAAACCCAGTATTCGCCCCCGGACAAATGTAACTCAATGTTTCCGAATTAAACCGTTCAATTAAACCTTTCACGCTGCGAATTTGCCTCAACCAATGAAAAGTTTTTGATAATTTTAACGGTACAGGGTTACCCGATTGATTCGGTAGTAAATGACGACCAGAAAAAAGCACACCACCTCCAAAGTTATAGTATAAACAAGAGGAACCAGGAGAATGTCCCGGTGTCCAAATTACCCGTATTTTTTCAGAGATAGTTAACTCATCTGGGAAAGCGGTAACATTAAGTCCAGGTAGTAGATAAGCTTCTTGTTCTTGAATCAAGATGGGACACCCCATTGCCTCCTGAATTGAGCGCGCCTTCCCAATCCCGCCGCGATGGGTAATGAAAAGTAGGGAAACTCCCCCAACTTCGCCCAAGAATTTTGCAGTGCTTTCATCCCAAGCCGGACAATCGATCAGAATATTACCGGAAATCGCAGGCAAGATGGGAGGAATGGGAGAAAGTGAGGGGATGAGATATCGATCCCTCTTCAACTCTGACTCCCCCCACTCCCCACTCCCCCCATTACCCAGAATTAAATAAGCAGTCCCGCCCAAGGTGTCGCGATTGGGTGGAAATGCGAAAATAGAATTGAGAACTTGGCGTGGTGGTTTGAGGGAAGGGGGAATCCCATCGGAAGGAGAAGTTTGAGGAGAAATAAAGTTACCCTGTTGTGAGAAATTAGGTTGCACAATAGTTATATATCTGTAATCCTGAGCAGATGGGACTAACGTTCGTCAATATCTTACCTTTATAGCGATTATTATCTGTATATCATGGAACCCTGGTTACTTCTAATTTTACTGATTCTCTTTACCTACTTACTCTCCAAGCAATCGGTTGCTAACATAAACCGTGGCCAGACAATGAATCAGCCTTCAGAGTCAGGAGAAACGGGGACACCTCCTCGGAGCGAATCAAGTTTGCGCCCTATCACCAAACAGGAAGAGACGGATCTGAGAAATTGTTTCCCTTGGGGAGTATACTATCTTCAGCACTTGGAATATAGACCCCAAGCAGTATTGTGTCGAGGACAACTCAGGACTAACCCCGACAGAGCTTACCAAACAGTACGGAACAATATTGAAGCGGAATTTGGCGATCGCTTTTTTGTGATCTTTCAAGAAAGTTTCAGCGGGAAACCCTTCTTTGCTCTAGTCCCCAATCCATACACCAAGAAAGAAGGTAAAAGTCAACTAGAATCTCTGACACAACCAGGTTTAGCCTTAGTCCTCCTCATTGTCACCCTAATCACTACCACTCTGATGGGGGCAACTGAAATAGCCGGAATCTCCACCGAAAAACTCCAATCCAATCCGACTCTTATACTTCAAGGGCTTCCCTACGCTCTGGCGCTAATGACAATTTTAAGCACTCACGAGTTGGGTCATTATCTGGTAGCAATATACTACAAAATGCGCACTACCCTACCCTACTTTATCCCAGTACCCTATTTCCTGGGGACATTTGGCGCATTTATTTCCATGCGATCGCCTGTACCTAATCGTAAGGCTTTATTTGATGTGGCGATCGCAGGACCGATTGCTGGTTTGATTGTCACTATCCCTGTGTTACTCTGGGGGTTGGCTCACTCTGGTGTTGTTCCTCTCTCAGACGGATCGGGAATATTGAATTTAGAATCTCTGGATCCTCGATTTTCTTTTTTGTTAAGTCTATTGAGTAAATTGGGATTGGGTGGCCAACTAACCCCAGAGATGGCGATTAAACTCCATCCTGTCGCCGTTGCTGGTTACGTCGGATTGATCGTGACTGCTTTTAATTTAATCCCTGTGGGACAACTGGATGGCGGTCATATCGTTCATGCGATGTTCGGTCAGAAAACTGGGGCTGCTATTGGTCAGATTACGAGAATATTAATCCTGTTACTGGGAATAGTTGAGAAGGATTTACTTCTCTGGGCGATAATTTTATTGTTCATGCCAGTTGCAGATGAGCCAGCTCTTAACGATGTTTCCGAATTGAACAACTGGCGAGATTTCGCAGGGTTAATGGCGCTAGCGCTCCTAGTGGCGATCGTCCTCCCATTACCAGGTACTATTGCTGGGGTATTGCAGATTTAGGAGAGCGGGAAATGGCATAGCGGATACCAATCTGGGGGATGGGGAGTGGGGAATGGGTTTAATTTAGCTGGGGTGCGTTCAATCGGGAATCTGCGTTAAGGCGGGCTAAAATAGAGCCAATTCGATCCTTCAGTAGTTAAACTGGGTACAAACTATCGTCTTGTGTTCGCCTATATTGCCCAGGGATTGAAGTCCTGACAGATAGTCGCGAAAGAGAACTTCAATCGCAGATATTGCCAATGGCATCATCCCAGCTCATCCCCAGTAGCACCTCATCCCATACCACTACCGACTTAAGCCACTTAAGAAAATGCTTCAAACTAAAAATTCTCAATCCTATCAACCTTACCTCGATCTCCTGCCAGTCACTTTGAATACTACTCCACCAATGCCTGTAGATCCAGATGCGATGCAAGCTCCTTCAGAACCCCACGAGGTTCACTTGTTGATTGTAACAGATGATAAGGGAAGCCGCGAAATTCCTTTGGGCGGGGAGATCTACTCAATCGGTAGAGATCCTAACTCAGATATCCGGATATTTTCGATGTTTGTGTCTCGCCGTCATGCTACCTTAGTCCGGAAGGATCGGGCAAATGGAAGTTATGATTATAAAATTGTGGATGGGGATCTTGAAGGTAATCAAAGTTCTAATGGAATTTTGATTAATGGTCGCAAATTAAACAATCACTTTCTCAAACATAAGGATGAAATTGTGTTTGCAGGCGGAGTGAGTGCCCAGTATCATCGAGTTAAGCGTGATGAACGGGATACGGAATCAGAAGATCCTTTTGATATTACTTTGATCGATCCGCACATGATTGATGAATTGGATGAAGAATAATATTTAAACTATGATTCATGTAATTGGCGGTGGATTAGCAGGTACGGAAGCGGCTTGGCAAATTGCGAGGGCAGGGGTACGGGTTATTCTCCATGAAATGCGTCCAGTCAGGATGAGTCCAGCTCATCATACTGGAGAATTGGCAGAATTGGTTTGTAGTAATTCTTTTGGGGCACAAGCTTGCGATCGCGCTTCGGGTTTGTTACATGAAGAGTTACGCCGTTTGGGTTCGATTATTATTGCTACAGCGGATCGACATGCTGTTCCCGCTGGCGGTGCTTTGGCGGTAGATAGAGGGGTTTTTAGTCATGAGTTAACCGAAATTCTCTCTAGTCATCCTTTGATTGAGTTGCGACGAGAGGATGTACCCCAAATTCCGACAGAAGAAGTTGTAGTATTAACTAGCGGTCCCCTCACCAGTCCAGCTTTGGCAGAAGACTTGCAACGTTTTACGGGGATGGACTATTTCAGCTTTTTTGATGCGGCATCGCCGATTGTGGTGGGGGAATCGATTAATCGAGATCTGGCTTTTATGGCTTCTCGTTATGACAAGGGGGAGCCATCATATCTGAATTGTCCCATGAATCGGGAACAATATCTCCATTTTTGGCAAGAACTTTGTCAAGCAGAGAAAGCTGAATTGAAGGATTTTGAGCAGGAAACGGCAAAGTTTTTTGAAGGATGTTTGCCGATTGAGGAAATGGCACGGCGCGGAGAGGATACGATGCGTTATGGTCCGCTTAAACCAGTTGGATTATCCGATCCTCGGATTAAAGATATCAAAGCAGAAGAAAATTTCACTCAATTATCTGATATTGAAGAAACTAAAATTCCCAAGAGCGAAGAGCGCAAATCTTATCGCCACCATCGCCCTTATGCTGTAGTTCAACTCCGTCAAGAAGATAAGGCAGGGGAGTTGTGGAATATGGTAGGCTTCCAAACCAATCTCCGTTGGGGCGAACAAAAACGAGTGTTTCGCCTGATTCCAGGGTTGGAGAATGCGGAATTTGTCCGGATGGGTGTGATGCACCGCAATACATTCATTAATGCGCCACAATTGCTCTATCCCACCCTACAGTTTAAAAAACGTCACAATTTACTAGCCGCAGGGCAATTAGTGGGAACGGAAGGTTATACCGCCGCATCGGCTGGTGGTTGGTTGGCAGGAACAAATGCGGCACGATTGGTATTGGGATTAGAGCCAGTTACACTGCCGGGAACTACGATGATGGGTGCATTATTTGAGTTTATCAGTTCTGCATCCCCCAAGCATTTTCAACCGATGCCGCCAAATTTTGGCATTTTGCCAGAGTTGGGAGTACGGATTAAAAATAAGCAGGAAAGATATGGGATGTATCGCGATCGCGCTTTGGCTTCTTTGGAGGCTTGGCGTATCGGACAATCCCACTGAGGGCGTTTGCCGCTTTTATTTTCAGTCCCTCCTTCAATCAACGATGCAAATCGCAAACAAGATGATTTTGAATTTGATTAATTGAAACTTTATTTAACTCCTCTTGCCTTTTAGCACATTTTTCCAGATAAGAAATTGGGATGATAATCGGCCAAAAAACAGTGGCGATTGCGAATACTATCCCACATAGATACTTCTGATCTTTGGCTAAGTCAGGAGTTTGCTGGAAGGCTTTGAGCCAGGTATGCAATAATTTGCAAGCTACTGACAGATAAACACCTAATAGTACCATCATGATTAGTTGCCCGATGAGTTTTGATCGGGAAAAGGGATTCAGGAAACCCATGAAGTGCCCTTACCCAAGTATTCTAAGTTCCTGATGTTTTAAATTGAGTTTGCGCAAATGTTTGCACTCTTTACTTTCATCTGGGGAATGGAACAGCGGATGCCGAGGTGGGGATTAGCCCTTAGCCCTTAGCCTTCGCTGCGCAAAATTGACGGCTAACTTACGTTAATCATCATATCTGTAACTATAATTCCTCTGATCAAAAAAGAGCTTAAATTATCCTATTTTTTGAGTAAATTTTTGTAAGAGCGATCGCTATTTAGCTATAAGACATGTAAAAATCCGCTAAGAAATATAACGTTTCATAAATAATTTTTGAGGATTGTCAAAGCCAGATCTATAGCAAGGGACTAGGGGCTAGAGGCTATTGGCTCTTGGCTCAGGAAGAAAACTGTAAAATCAAGGGTTTGAGGAATTGAGAATGTCCTCACTGTCCTGGCGGTTGCTATATA
>DOIX01000313.1:5969-11265 GCA_003511885.1 Cyanobacteria bacterium UBA11153 | reverse complement strand
TTTATACAGCAAGCCCTATATAATACCGAGTTGCAATCTGTCTATTGCGAAAAATGCTCGTGGCTGATGGCTCATGGCAATGGGGATGGCATCTTGGGGCGATCTTGTCTGCCATAATTGGGGATGGGATTGCTCAATCAAGCAAATTTGAGTTATACTCTCTAAATGTAGCGTCCCGATCGGGCAATTACAGATAAGGACACGTAGCTCAGTGGATAGAGCATCAGGTTCCGGTCCTGAGGGTCGGGGGTTCAAATCCCTCCGTGTTCGTGAAAATGGCGGAATGGCAAACAACCAACCACCAATTAAGGTAACAAGCAACAGCTAGTAACCAAAAGACTCCATTAAAGAGCGTGCAATGCGACTGGCAGCGCCAGATTTGCCCATCCGACGATGACCATTTTCTGCGATCGACTGTACTCTGTCAGGATCGGTTAATAATTGCTGCATGACCATGGGGATATCATTGGGTTGCTTCACCAAGATTAATGATAGTCCCAATAAACGGGATTGGGCTTCGGCAAAGGCAGGTGTATACTGAGGGCCATTGCCAGGAATTGCAATCGCAGGTTTGCCTAATCCGACAAATTGTTCGGTTGCTGTCCCCGCCATTGCTATGGCGCAGTCACCTTGACGGAGGCAGAAGGTATAGTCATCCTGAGTTAAAACTAAAGTGGCATTTTTTCTGGTAAATGCGATCGCGGTAGGATCTTTGAGGTTAAGGTGAGGGGGAGTAACATCTATTGACCAGCCTACAGTTTCCATCGTTTCTCGCAAAGGGTCTAAACTTAAACTAGGTGCGATCGCGCCTAAAAATAATAAGGGTCGCTCCTTATATACTGCTAGTAATGCACCCACTCCCTGGACGAGCAGTTCCCAATTCTCGTAAGCTTCTGGTATCCTGGAACCTGGTAGGAGGGTAATAATTAGCGATCGCTCCATTTCTTTCAATTCTGCATCTGGTTCGTAAAATATAGGTTCAGGATATTCTGGCGCAATCCCATCCATCATCGGATTGCCCAAATCGAAAGCCCGAATTAACCGCTCCTTTAATATTTTTGCCGTAAGCGAATCTCTGGGAAACACCGCTTTGCAGCGCTTCCGGCTCATTAACCAACGTTCCCAAGGTAAATAAACTGAACCAGACCAACCATCCCACTTTGGTCGATTAGGTAACCGCCCATCTTCATCTCTTAGATAATACTCTGATTTCGCCGTACCGACAAAGCAGTATGGCGCAACACTTAACCAGGCAAATAATAACGGTACAATATCCCCCACCGCTAGAATTGCACCACCTTTTTTCGCCCAACGACGAACCGCCTTCAATTGAGCTAAAGTATGTTGCAGTAAACCACTCCGCACATCTCGCGCTAACTGATGCCCTTCCATATAAATAAAACCACCGGATGGCATTGTCCGGACTGGGCCAATAATTGGTATATCTAATTGAGTGTAGGCAGTCCCTTCTCCTACTATGGGTAGTGCGGCTAATTCTGGCGGATGGGGGAGATGCTGCAATTCTTGTAAAATCCGGACTGCGATAATATCTTCTCCATGACCATTACTGAGACATAGTAGCTGCATAATTGAAGATGAGTGTAAGAGGTGAGTGGGGATTGATTAATATTATAAATCTGGAAACACCGTTTCTTTGAGAAATTGGGTTGATGAGCTGCTGTGAGTTTGGGTAATGAGTTTTCTGTTATCTATCGCGATGCTCGGTTGGGTGAAATATGTTTCTTTTTTTAACGCAAAGGTACGCTAAGGTTAACGCAAAGGTACGCAAGGTTAAAGGGGGATTGTGGGTGTGTTTTAGGCATTTGATCGATGCTATGTACGGTTGGACTGGATGGATACATAATATAATCATCAGTATGTTTGATCGTCTGAAAGGGAACTATTCTTCTTGAAAAAGATAACTGTCAGTCATTGGAAAAAAGCGTTTACCTTTATTGCCGCTATATTTCTGTCGGCGATTGGAGTTAAAACGGCGTTGGCTACTACTACGATAACGAAAGCTGATAAAGCAGAAAAAACCAGCTTAATTCCACCCCTCCGCAATAGTGAGATGGAAATAGCACAGGCTTGTCCTACTGATTCTCGACATCAATCACCTCGCCTCTATGCTAGGGTAAATATTAGGATGGGTACTCTAAATATTCGCTCTAGTCCCAATGGTAGGATTATTGGTTCAGTCCCCAATCGCTGGCAGGTGATTGTACTTAACAGGGATAAAACTGGACAATGGAGTCGGATTACGAGTCATGTTGGTGATGTTTCTCCTTTTGGTTTTGTTTCTGCCCCTGATTTTCGTGATGGTTGGGTTGCTACACCATACCTTAAAGACTTAGGGAAGTTTTGCGATAAGCCGATGAACTTGATGCGTAGTGAGATGAATACTCTATCTGAAGGCAATAAAATTTTGGTTCATGAGGATTGGGTGCAAATGGGTGACAGAATATCCCGCTCAATTTCAGCTCCGAGATAACTTACCCAAATTTTTCATCTGTAGGGTGCGTTATGGGCAAGCTAACGCACTATTACCAAAAAAATATCTAAGAATTGGAAAGCCACCATCTTGGAAAGCGGGAGATGAAAATGACAAACAGGATTTATCCTTTTGTTTATTAAGTGATTCTGATGACTAATTGTCAGATTTTTATGCCTGTTTTCACAAAAATTATCAAGTGAAAGATGCTGTTTTCCGAAATGATGGAATCCTTGAAACTGGTGCTAGAAGCAGCCGCAACAGCACCAGGGAATAGGGAGCGTTTGATGAGGGCTAATTTAATTAAAGCTACTAGTAGCCCTGGCTCGGTACAACTTGTGCCAAACTGGTATCAAGCTTTTGAGAAAGTGACACCGATAGATAAGGAAACTATTAGGCAAAACCCTGGTTTGTTTCTCGCTAATGCCGATGATGTGGTGTATCGCGGTGTGACTAGCGGCAGTCGGGGTAAATCTTTTGTTTATTTTGCTGGCACAGAATGGAATGAGCTTCGCAAAGCAGCGCGTAGTTTTTCCCTGAATTGGTGGGGTATTGACAATCGCACTCCGATGATTAATCTTGCTAGTCGCTTGATGCCAGTGCGAACTATCGATTTCGCGATCGCAGGATCGATCGATTCTGATTTTATCAGTTTTTTTATGGCTTTGCTGGAGCAAGGTCTGGTGGCAATTCGGGGTTATCCGAGTCGGCTGTGTGATGTGGCGGTAAAATTGTCTGGGCGCAGCTTGCCTCCTGTGATGGCTGTTATTTGTACGGGTGAGTGTCTGTTTGATTACCAACGAAACTTACTCGAAGCGACATTTAAGGCTAGAGTGATTGAGGAATATGGGTGTCAGGAAACGGGAATTTCTGGACTAACTTGTCCGGAAGTGGGAAGATTGCATCTGGATAGCCATCGCTGTCTTTATGAGGTTATTGATGGGCAATTGGTAACAACGGATCTGTTTAATCGAATTATGCCCCTGGTACGGTATCATTGTGGGGATTTGATTGAGTTAAGTTCGGAACCTTGTCCTTGTGGTCGTCCTGGACTTACTGGCAATATTTTAGGACGAATTGAGGATCGTATTCGTACTTTGGAGGGGATTAAGTATCCTGGTGAAATTAGGATGCCAGCTTTTGAGGGTATTCTCAATTACCAGGTTTTACGTCGGGCAGGAAGAGAAATCGATATTTGGCTGGCGGCGGCTGATGTTAATCAGTTATCTTTAGTACCGCTAATTAATTGGGTAAATCAGACGTTTGGTGAAGTTGATGCTCAAATCTTTTTAGATGATTCTCAACCAATATCTACGATCCCTGAATTAATAGAAGATATGGACTGGATTGAGCAAATAACTTCCGAATCCTGGTCATCTTGGCTGCAATCATCTCTATTACCAAAAGGAGAAGCTCAGAAAGCTGCCCAATTACTCAAACAACTGGTAAATCCCACTATTATAATGGATTCGGGAATGCCACCACCAACGGCAGGATTATTACAGGAAATTCTCCATACTCCACCTAGTCAATCTCCAGAAATAGAATGGATAAGAGGACGAATATTACTCTTTGCTTGTAATTTTATCGCTGCCGAGCCAGAAATAATATCAATTTATCAGTCAGGGGCAATGCGGGTGGAAAATGCTGTCGAAAAAATGATTCAGGCTAAGACAGTATCTACCATAGATTTACTGATCCCTAGCCTATTTTTGCCTATTAATACCGCCAAGTCGATTTGGCGAGATTTACCATTGATAGTGCCAGAGTATCTGGATAGATTTAATATCCAGAATCTCCTTTATGGATTGGAAGCAGCAGCCCGTTATGCCATAACTTCTGGGACAAATACTATCATCAAATCTCTCCGCCCCATCTTGGCAATTCTCATCGGCGACTTCAACTTTTTTGCCCCTCGATTCGGTATTTGGTTGCTTGCCCATTGGTGTGAATTAGTCCATGGGCAGTCTGTGACTGGGGAAAATATACCACAACCTCCCCATAACGATCGATTTTCCAGACAATGGCTGGCTTGGAGACGACAACTTCTGAGTGGGGGATGGGATACTCAAGCCAGCTTATGGGCACTGAAAGATGCAGCACAATCGCCACGAGAATTAGCACAAGTTGAGTTAGAAAGAGGTTATGGTATGTTAGTTACAGGACAACCGCTTCAACCTCTGGAATGGCTGAATATTTTGGAGACAAAAGCTGGTATGATTAGTCCTGGATTACCGCAAGAGGATATCGATCCGATTCCCTGGATACCAATTTTGCGATCGCTAGCTCCATCTTTGTTAGAGAGGGGAGAAAATGAATTGGCTTATCAGTGTTTAGTGGCATCGGCTCTCCCTTCTTCCCGGATATCAGCTTTTGATCGTTTAGCGCTTCAAGTTAATTATAAGCAGTCGGTAATTGGGGATATTTTATAGAGGTTATATCATAGATTTTTTTTAACGCCAAGAACGCCAAGAACGCCAAGAATGCCAATAACGCCAATAACGCCAATAACGCCAATAACGCAAAGAATATAGTAAAATCTGTAGGGTGCGTTAGGCTTCGCCATAACGCACCATCCAAACTGTAGCAGGGATTGAGAAAATTGGGATAAATATATAGCAGTTGACAGTTGACAGTTGACAGTTGACAGTTGACAGTTGATAGTTATTTGATCTTCATCAAATCCCATATCAAGCAAGGGTACAAGGCTCTATTGAGCGCGTCATAACTGTCCTAACCGATGTGGCGGTTGCTACAGCAACCCTATGGGCGGTTAAAACATTCTCAATTCCTCAAACCATTGAT
>DOIX01000313.1:555-5753 GCA_003511885.1 Cyanobacteria bacterium UBA11153 | reverse complement strand
AAACCATTGATTTTACGACTTTCTTTCCTAGCCCCTAGTCCCTTGCTATAAGCTATTCATGACAGCTATAACTAAACCGACAATTGCCGTCATTATCCATAAGAGTATGGATGAGCCAAATTTTCTTAAAGACATTGAGACTTTAGAAAAAAATAACCCAATTTTATGTCATGAAATTATTGTTATTGAGGAACTTATATCTATTAAACAGGAGGATGAGGATATGGGAGAACTTCTATTTAAAAAATTTCATAGCCATCCTCACCAAACAACTATGGCAGTTAATCAGTGTTTAGATGCTATTAACCAAATAAAAACAGATATTATCGGTTATATTCCTAGAGGAGTTATCCCCAGCTTATTTCTCCCCCAAATTACCTCAAAAATTTTCGCACCTTGGCTATCATTGGTTACTTTACCTCAAGAAACGGCAATTGAGATATCGGTGGATGCTGTGGGCTGGATTTTAGCAACTAGTCTTGCCCAGATTGTCTTGCCACAACTAGGTTTGGTGGAAAATTGGACAGTTTTGGCAATTGCCAATCAATTGGAGAGAAGCGGTATTTCCTTTGATTGGCAAGGGGTGTCTGCTTGTAAGATTAGGGATTTCAGTTTATCTGGATTAGAGCGTAAATTATGGCAAGGAAATAAACTAGCTCATCAAATAACAAAAAATAATATATCTCAGTTACCATCTCTATCATCTAAATCGATAACAATTAATTCTAAAGTTTTAGGGATTATTCCGCATTATCAGTGTGAAGTTTGGTTGGAAAGATGCTTGAGAGGATTGATGTCTCAAACTCGTCCTCTTGATGGTATTGTGGTGATTGATGATGGTTCGGGTAATCCCCCTATTACTATTGTTGAAAAATTTCCTGATGTTACTTTGTTAATGTCACCTGTCAATGTTGGTCCTTACGGACTTATTCAACAAGCGATTGAAGATACTAATTATGATGCTTATCTATTTCAAGATGCTGATGACTGGTCCAGTTGCTGTCGTTTAGAAAAACTATTATACGCTGCCATATATTCCGGTGCGGAGTTAATTGGGACTCAGGAATTACGGGTGTATGAAGAAAAATCTAAATTAGTGCCTGTTTGCTATCCCCTTGATGTCAATCAAGCTTTGGCAGAAAAACCAGGGCATCCTTTACTTCACCCTAGCAGTTTAGTCAACCGAGATTTAGTGATGAGATTGGGTGGTTTTGCGACAGGATTAAAATTTGGGGGTGATACGGAATTTTTGTTACGAGCAGCATTGGTTGCGAGAATTGTTAACGTGCCAGATTATGGTTATTTTCGCCGCAAACGTTCAGCTTCTCTGACTACTTCTCCTGATACGGGATTGGAGTCTCCAGAGCGGGTAAAATTACTGATGACATTGAAAAATCGGGCAAATTTTAATTATGGAGCAATTAAAAAAGGATTAGTGCCGGAAATTCGTCCTTTGGTAAGAGCAAAATCCCTTCAGCTTTTCCATGTTAGAGGGCCGAAGTTGCTTGGAATGGATTGAGAATTTATTTTGGTATAAGTTTCCCATCTCTACGATCAATTTAGATGTACCATAGCTTATCAATAGAAGCGATCGTTCCTGTCAAAGATCGAGTTGAAGTGATAGAATCCGTTCGTTCCCTAACAAGTATCGATTGGGTAAAACGGGTAATTATTTGCGATGGTGGCTCAACGGATAGCCAATGCCTCGAGGCACTCAACCAACTCCAACAACAGCCTAATGTGGAAATTCTACGCTTTTCTGAACCAGGATTCAATAAATCGCGACTCCTTAATCAGGGAATCCGGCAAGCAACCAGCGACTTGCTGCTAATTTCCGATGCTGATATTCTCTGGAATGAAGCTGCCTTAGCAGTTGTGACTGCTAGAGTTTTGTCAGATACCAATATCATCTGCTCTATCCAAGAGGTAGAAGAATCTCAACCAGACTCAATCGCTCTCAAACGCGATCGCTACACTTATCATTGCACTAGGGAGCCAGATGTGACAATAGTCGAGATTTTACCTTGGCCTAAATCTAGAGATTATTCCCGACCCGGATGTGGTTTAATCTGTACCAGGAGAACAACTCTAATCGCTCTTGGTGGATACAAGGAACTTTTTACAGGTTGGGGTTGGGAAGATCAAGATTTGCTCATTCGTGCTAACCTTTGCGGCTTCGCAGTTGTAGCAGACGGGAAAGTCATCCACCTTTCCCACCCTGACAAAGTGCGAAATCAACACTATAGTCATACTCAACCAGGAGAAACTCGCGATCGCAATATCATTTTATCCTTACAATCTTTAGCAGAAGGTATTTTAGTCGGAGACTTACTCACAGAAACCATCCCTCAACCACAACCACAAAAGATTCAGCTAGGATTACCAGATTCTCTCAATCAGAAATTTGGCAGAGTAAATTAAATCCGTAGGGTGCGTTATCCTCCAAGCTAACGCACCATCCTCTAGATAGCCAAATCTCAATCCGTAGTGTATATAATTGGTGCGTTACATAACACACCCTACTATATCCTAGTTATACCAAAAATGAAGTTATCTCTAATCGTTACCTATCGCCAACGGGAGAGTCATTTAAGAACCCTCCTATCTTGGTGGAAGCAGCAATCCGTATTAGGTAATTTGAGTGAATGTACAATGATATTGGTGGAAGCAGATAAGTCACCATCTCAATGGATTAACTCAGAAATTCAATATACTAATATCCAATATGCTTATTGTCACTGTCCGGAAGTATTTCATAAAACTAAGGCTCTTAATCTGGGATTAACTCTTGCTCGAGGTGAATTAGTCGCCCCATTTGATGTTGATTTAATTCCGATCGGGAATACCCTCCAGCAGCATTGGCAAATGGCTATGTTAGCACCGCAGTTTTTGGTAACTGGCTATCGAGTTATGGTGGAGAAAGAAACAGTTAATTTTGACGAACTTAATGAAGTTATTGAACAAACATCTATTGCTCCAGAAGATCGAGCTACAGCCCTTTGGAAACACCTAATTCGTCAAGAAAGATTTGGTGTCGTACCTTTTTTTAATCAGAATCGTTTGATAGAAATTGGCGGATGGGATGAAGGTTTTATCGGTTGGGGTGGCGAAGATCAAGATATGATTGAGCGCTATCTTCAAGAGGGGCAATATTTATGTCGCTCTCCCCAACTTGTATATTTACATTTAGCTCATAAACCTAATCAACAATGGTATGAGGCATCTTTGATAGAATCAAATAGAAAATATTATTATACTAAAAGGCAAGGCGATACCAACATTTAGTTTAATTGTGCCAAATATTTGACAAATATAGCGGGGGGCTAGAGGCTTTCTTGCTATTGGCTTGGGAAGAAAGCTGTAAAATCAAGGCTTTGAGGAATTGAGAATGTCTTAACTGCCCTGGCTGTTACTGTAATACCAATTTCTTAAAATAGCACTACACATTTACCCCCCCAACCCCCCTTATTAAGGGGGAAGTTGGAAGAGCATCTGTAGCAAGCATTTATAAAATTGGCATAAATTGACAAGATTTACGCAGTGATTATACCAATAGTGGATGGTGCCGGGTGCTTTCGCGCAGGGCACTCTACAGAGAGATGCTTTGCTGCTCGCGTGATACTGAAAGGTACTTTTTATTCCTCTTCTTCTTCTTCTTCTTCTTCTTTCTTTTGACTTTCCTGATAATTTTGCAGTAATTGCCTCACTCGTTTCTGAATCGCGAGATGCCTTTCCACTCCTTCATAAGCATAGCGGTTATAGCCATTGCTATCGATTAAAGTTTCTAAATTCTCAATTCTTTCTTTGGTATCGGGGTGGGTGGATAACCAGGCGAATAGGGGGCGCTCTTTTTCTTCTTCACTCATGGTAATCATGAGATTATGTAAGCCATCGGCGGCATAGCCACCACCGACTAAAATTTTTGTCCCTAAATCGTCGGCTTGACGTTCCATATCTCGGCTATAATTGAGAACGATTAAATTGGCGGCTGTCCCGCCAAAGGGGATATATTGTGTAATATTGGCAATCAGGTTTCCTTCTGTGACGAGTTGAAAGCCATGAGATAAAACGGCATGGGATAATTCGTGCCCAATTAATCCGGCTAATTCGGCTTCTGACTTGGTTTTGAGAATTGCCCCCGCATTGATAAATACCTTGCCACCTGGTAAGGCAAAGGCATTGATTTGATCGTCCATTACCACGTAAAATTGATAATCAAATTCCTTACGCCCAGCTACGGCGGCTAGTTTATTTCCTACTTCTCGCACGTAAGCTAAAACTTCTTCATCCTCTAACATGGGTAATTGCTTTTGCACTCTTTCTGAGAGTTTTTCTCCTACGGCTGATTCCCCTCGCAAGAGCAAGACAGTAGTATCAATCGCGGAAATAGGGCCAAAAATATTCCCTGTAAAGATATAGCCTAACGCACCAGTAATAATATTTGCGATCGCGTTTCCTCTCATTTCACTCCGCAAATGCGACTTATATCTTTCTAAATACTCATCGGCTATTGTCTCAAATTCCTTGGCTTGAGGATGTGTGGGGTTAAGTAGAGCAAATTGACGTGCGGCGAGGGAGGCTTCTAACCATTTTTCGGCATCGTTGAGGGCAGTAATTTTGGCTTTGATTAAGTCTGGCTCGTTGGGATATAAAGTTGTGGCTTTTTCTAATACTTCTAAAGCTTCTTCTTGTTTGCCATAATTTTTCAGAGATTGGGCATATTCTACTTGAGCGGGAATAAATTCGGGCTGCTCTTGAACTAAAAATTTCAATGGTATTAAAATTTTAGTTTCCAGATTTTGGGCTAATCCGGATTGGGCTTGTCGCCAATATACGGCGGCAGCGGGCGATAATTGGGTAGGATCGTAAATAGCTGTGGGTAAGGAGTTTTCTGTAGTTTCGGCAAATGGTGCTTTAACTTCGCGATATAGTTTTTGGGCAGCGGCAATATCTCCATTTTTATATAGTCTATCGGCTTCAATGAGTTTTTCTTGTCTGGCTAATTCTTCTGGAGTTAGTTGTGGCTGGGTATCTGTTGATGTTTCGCTACTGGGTGGGGTGGGATTTTCGCCGTTTTGATTGGGTTGAGTTTCTGTATCTGGGGAATCGGGGCTGGTTGGAGTTTCGCTATTTTCAGTTTTATCTGTATCGAAATTTCCGCTAATTTTCCCTGTGTCTGTCGGATGGGATAAAGTGAG
>DOIX01000313.1:0-262 GCA_003511885.1 Cyanobacteria bacterium UBA11153 | reverse complement strand
GTCTTATCCGCTAAAGTGAGATATGATTTTCCGTAGTTATCGAAATTTTCGGTAATTTTCCCTGTTTCTGTCTTATCCACTAAAGTGGGAGAAGATTTTTTGTCGTTATCGAAATTTCCGGTAATTTTCCCTGTGTCTGTCGGATGGGCTAAAGTGGGAGAGGATTTTCCGTCTTTATCCAAATTTTCGGTAATTTTCCCTGTTTCTGTCTTATCCACTAAAGTGGGAGAAGATTTTTTGTCGTTATCGAAATTTCCACTAA
>DOIX01000300.1 GCA_003511885.1 Cyanobacteria bacterium UBA11153 | reverse complement strand
GTGCTGATTCCTGTAAATTACTATTCGTACCTGCTACTGTTACTTGTTCCCCTTTTGCTGCCTTTAATCCTAATTCATCCGCTTCAGCTTCCAGGGCAGGATCGGCATTTATTGGTAAACTTTTCCCTTGGGGTACTGAGACTTTTCCGGCTTTTTGTTGGACTACGTGAGTTAATTCATGTCCAAGTAATTCTTGTCCAGATTGGCTGTCTGGGTTATATTTTCCTGGGGCGAAGTGGATGTTATTTCCTTGAGTGTGGGCTTGGGCGTTGATTAATTTGGCTTGGTTTCCGGTGTGGATTCTGACGTTGTTGAAGTTGGTGGAGAATGCCTTCTCCATTTTCTTTTGGATGGCGGGGGGGAGGGGATTTCCGCCTGATGTTGGTGATAGGTTTATTTGGGGTTGAGGGGGAAGGTTGTTGTTGGTTTTGAGTTGGATTGTTTCTGTAGAGGGTGATTCTATTTCATTGTTTGATTCTATTTCTTATCCTCAATAAAAAACTCCTCTGAGCCAACCCTATCTAGATTACCTAACATCAATCAGTCAGCCTTGCCCTGATTAGTTGACTCAATATTACATTTAACTCTAATACTCGCTCGCGATAATCAGTCACATTATTAAAGCCAATTTTTCTGACAATCTCTAACGCCGCTTCTGACTTAGACTTTAAACTCAATGAAACACTCTTTTTAATCTTGATTAACTCGGCAGCCACATCTCTCATTTGATAGACTTTTTTCCCATCCGGCTCTGCCAGATAATCGATAGTTTCACCGGAAATCTCTTTCAAGAGTTGCTCAGTTGAAGACATAGTATAACCCAATATCTCCGTCCCCTTAAAAATACTCTCCATATCCTCAGCACTGGACAAAAGAGATTCTCCAAATCCGGCTAAATCCTCATCCTCAACTGAATAGGTTTTCGCCAAAATATCCCCAGTACAATTGTTAATTAAAATTGCCAACTTCTGAGGTGTAGGGTTTAATTCAAAATCGATATTCATCTGGAGTTATTCTCAATAAAAAACAATCGATTAACTAATAATTCCACTTTCCTTGAGATAAGCCTCAAACTCTCTGCCTTTCTCGACAACGGTTTTAATTCCCGAATCCATCATATCTTCCACTAAGTAATCCGCCCCCGTCACCACATCCAGAGGCACTCGTTGCCCAATTCCAGGCATCGCCACATAATCAGGATTTAAGTTACTTATAGGTGTTGCAGCAAACTGCACCATGAGAACCTCCACTGCACTCACAAAGAGTTCGGGTACTTTTTTAATCCCACGTTCTCCGGCATTGTAGAGGGCTTGAATGATGAACTCCCAACGCTTTAGGGATTGGCTATGATCGTGATAATACTGCTTTTGGATAAAGACGTATTCAAACTCAGCCAAAAACAGATCTGGGTTTCCTCGGTGAGTATTAAAAAGGATTTGTTCAAATCGAGTTGGTTGCTTAATTAGCCAATTTTTGTGTTCTTCTAAAGATAAGTTTGTCGGAGGTTCTATGGCTTCATTTTCATTGATTTTGACGGGAATGCTCTCGATCTTGAGATGCTTTGTGACTTTTTGCCATGCCACCCAGCGGTCTTCATTTCCTAGGTCATGAAGCCGCATATAGTTTTTGAAATTCTCAATTTCTGCTCCACTCGATATCAATCTTTTGTATTCAGCCAAAGTTGTATCAGATAATTCTTCGTATTGATAAACTGATTCGTTGAGTCTAAAACCCACAATTTGTCCGGGTGCTAAATTAAACCACACCGCCGGACTTGGGGTCATCCTAAGTCCCAAACCTAAACGATGCAATCCAGCGGGAATAGATTGTACAACCAGTTGATTACCTGTTTTCACACCATAGGTTGTAAAATCAAACGTAACACTCCATTCGCTTACATCGAGAACAACCAGCCAGCCTTTATGTGTTTCCATTAATTTTTACTCCTTTGGGATCATCCTGATTTGCTGATTCAATATTACGTTTAATTCTAACACTCGTTTCTGGTATTCTGCTACACCGTTTATCCCGATCTCATTAACAATCTTCAACGCTGCTGTTGACTTGGCATTATCATCCATGACAGGATTCTTTTTAATCTCTAATAGTTTTTCCGCAGCCAAGCTCATTTCAGATATTTTTTTCCACTCAGGAGCAGTTGCTATCTTTTGTTCTGGATCGAACTGTTTAGCAGCATTGCCAATCCTGTCTAGGTACTTAGCACTCTTCCAAAGGGATTTACCAAATGCTTCTTTACTCCCAACGTGTTCTGTTTGCTCCATAATGAAGCCTGTCTGCTCATTGATAGAAAGTAATAATTTCTCAGGAGGAAGCGGAAGATGCGGCTTTAAGCCCATCTGCTGATTTAAGACAACATGCTCAACTGGACCGCTTGTATGGTAAACTTCATTAGCAAAAAATAGTGCTTCACTTTGGGTTTGGTTAACTTCAATATTTAGCCTATCGATTTGGATTATGACATTGTAATGTTTGACAGATATTCGGCATCCAAGCAATTAACCAACTTCTCACCTAAATTATTAAAATTACTTCTAAGTTCTGTTGACAGGTAAATATGACATCCCCCGCCATCAAACTGCTCTATTGCTATTAAAGCATCGGCTCTTTCACCACAATATACAACCTTATCTGAAAACCATAGTTCTTGAAAACCTAGCTCAGTTACTAAATTTTTCGCGGTTGACAACAGAGATTTTTGACGTACCATCCAGTACCCGTAGTGTGGTAGAGACTTCAAAGGATACTTCATAAAAGCATTCCGCCAGAGTAATCCTTCTAATGATGCTGCATAATAATATACATAGAATTCTAGCTCAATAACCCAAACAGAAGGTTCTGGATTTTGATTATCTCGCAGAGCCAGTTCCTGTGAAGGAAAAATGTCGCCACCAATTAGAATGCAGTCACGGGGAATACCCCAGTCACCACTTGCGAGCATATCTCGGTAAGTATCAATGATTGTTGTAATATCTGTTGTTTGAGATTGAAATGGCAATAAATTACCGTTGCTGTGTCCCATATAAGACAAATAACTCATATATTGAGTTGGCAAGGGGTGTCCTATTAATTGTTCAACTATTTCAATTTCTGCTCGATCAGCTCCATAAATTTTAGAGGGAAAGGTTGGCTCAAAAGCCGAGATGTACTGGAGCAGTGTTTCCATAAAATTTACGCCTCATTAAATAGTTGTCGTCCAGTTTTGAACAGCATTAGTTCAGATAAATGATTGATTTTTGTTGGCTAATCTTGTTTTTTTTATCGATGTGTTTCTCCTGTATCACTGGTTGGTATCTGATAGGCTTTTCCACTAAGCATAGCAGCCGAGTTTAATTCACAGCTTGGACATGGCAACATATACATACCATGTGAACCGACATCTGCATGGCGGCGACTTGGATCGGCATTGAGAAGATCTGGAATCTCGTGGCTGTCTGGGTTATATTTTCC
>DOIX01000002.1:21607-24548 GCA_003511885.1 Cyanobacteria bacterium UBA11153 | reverse complement strand
CAACTGTCCACTGCTATACCTCTAGGATAACGAACCCTACTGGCTTATTCCGCAAACCCTAAGTATTTCGATTAATCTTCCCAAAATTTCGATCTTTCTTATTCCTCATCATATAATCCATCAAGTTCTTGGTGTTGAGTGCGACGAGAAGTACGTCGATATTTTTTTGTTTGCAGCTTAGGCTCGTATTGAGTTTGCCCTTTGCCTTTATTTTTCGCTTTCAAGGTTGATTCTGGAGCGGCTCTATCGTTCAACCTCTCTTGATGGGCGATCGCGTCTGCTAAAAAATCCAGATAATGTTGATAGCGTTCCCAGTCTCCTCTGACTGCACAGTTTGGCTCATCTTGATGGAGACAATTATGAAATTGACAGTTACCTTCTGCTAATCGCTGACGTGCTTCGGGGAAATAATTGACTAAATCTCCTGGATTACAATTAAATTCTGGTTGATTAAATCCAGGAGTATCGGCTACTAAACTGCCCTTGGCAAATTCAAATAATTCTACATGTCTTGTTGTGTGTCTTCCTCTTCCTAATTTACCTGTAACTTCTCCTACTCTGAGATTATTCTCAGGTGCCATTTGATTAATTAAACTAGATTTACCTACTCCAGAAAGACCTGCAAGTACGGTAATTTTATGGTTTAATTGTTCGCTAAATTCTTTTAAACCTGTCCGATTGTAAACACTAATAAATATTGGTTGATAGCCCCATTTTTCTAAACGTTTTTGCCAATCTTCTATTTGTTGTGTGGTAACTAAATCGCTTTTATTTAAGCATAAACCAACCTTTAACCCAGTGGATTCGGCTTTAACTAAAAATCGACTTAATTGATAAGGATCTAGAGTAGGTTCCGCGATCGCAAAAAATACGATCATTTGCTCGACATTGGCGATGGCGGGTCGATCTAGTTGACTTTGACGAGGGAGAACATCTGCAATCGCGCCTCTGCCTCCAGCCCAATCCGGTTCTTCAATTAAAACGCGATCGCCTACCATTACTCTTTGACCAATTTTTTTTAGCCTGCTCCGACGGGTACAGAGGAGTGTTTGTAGTTTTAAGGTTTGAGTTTTAAGGTTTAAGTTTTGATTGTCCTGGTTTGATTGGCTTCCTCCTGACTTACTAAATCTAGTGGTGGTGGCATCGTCTTCAAGTATCGATGCTAATCGGACTTGATAAAAATTTGCTTGAACTGCTAATACTGTCCCCACTAATGGTGTGGGGAATTCTGATGAGTTGAGATCGGTTTCTTTGCCACTCATTCAGAGGCTAGGGGGCGACGTACTCTTAGGGAAAAGTACGTGGTGCAATTTGCGATCGCTTCTATTTGGTAACCTGCCATTGTCAAACTATCTGGTACTTGTTCGATTGGTTCCCCAGGATCGAGCCAAACTTCAAGTAATGTACCTGGAGTCATTTGTTCGAGACGAAGTTTAGTCCGGACAAAGTTAATTGGACAAGGAGTGCCGCGCAAATCTAGCTGGGCATCAGGAGTTTGGCTAATTATCGGTACAGATGGTTCGATCGTCATCTAAATAACCCTCCTAAGAAATCTTCGATACCACCTTTACCCGTGCGATCGCCTTTTAGCTTCGCCAGCTTCTCCAGAAGTTCTCTTTCCTCTGCACTAACCCGGACAGGGATATCAATCAAAATGGTAATTAAATGATCTCCGCGACTTACTGCATTCCCCAGTTTCGGTACGCCGCGATCTTCTAAAGTTAATACTGTACCTGGTTGCGTACCGGGCGGAATTTTTAATTCCACACCCCCATCTACAGTATCAACTTCCAGACGACAGCCCAAAATTGCTTGTAAATAGCTAATCTTCAACTCCGATAGAATATTAATCCCATCCCGATGAAACTCGGCATCTTCCTCAACAAACAAATAGACATATAAGTCTCCCGGAGGACCGCCACGCAATCCCGAATCACCCTCTTTAGAAACCCGCAACCTCGTACCATTATCCACTCCCGGTGGAATCGTAATTTTCAGCTTTTTCGTTTCTTGTTTGCGACCTACACCACCACAATTATCGCATTTATCCTCAATTACCTGTCCTTCGCCATTACAAGTAGGACAAGCAGAAACTTGAGTGAAACTACCAAAAGGAGTCCGGGTAGCGCGGCGGACTTGCCCCGTACCATTACAAGTCGAACAGGTGCGAGGTCTTGTTCCAGGCTTGGCACCACTGCCATTACAGACTGTACAGTGTTCTAGATGAGGAATCCTGATTTCTTTTTCCCCACCAAATACTGCTTCTCTAAATTCCAATTTTAAATCTAGCCGGAGGTCATCTCCTCTGACTGGCCCCTTCGAGCGAGCTTGAGTGCGCGTCCCCATACCGCCAGCAAAGCCGCCAAAGAAACTTTCAAAGATATCAGCAAAACCCACATCGCCAAAATCTGAAAAGCCAGATCCCGCGCCTGCTCCGCTGACACCTGCTTCACCAAAGCGATCGTAGCGTGCCCTGATTTCTGGTTCGGACAGGACTTCATAAGCTCGATTAATTTCTTTGAAACGTTCTTCTGCACCTGCTTCCTTGTTCACATCCGGGTGATACTTCCGGGCAAGGCGACGGTAAGCACGCTTTATTTCCTCTTTATCAGCGTCGCGAGAGACACCTAGCATTTCATAGTAATCAGCCATACTGGAGTGGGGAGTTTGGTTAGCTTAGGGTTATGGATTATTTGGATCTTGGCTTGCGGCTTGCCGCCACTAAGGGCACATTTTCCGATCGCCTACTTCTTTATCAAATCATAGCCTGAAAATTCCCTGACTTTAGTTTGGACTCTGGGCATATCGGAATCAGACTGAATCTCAGGAAAGAATTTCCTGAATTATTAAAACTACCAACATTATGGACTCCAAGCTACTTTGTATCCACAGCGGGTAATAAGGTGCTACGCATTTAATTTGTATATCCCCACACCCTACA
>DOIX01000002.1:0-21408 GCA_003511885.1 Cyanobacteria bacterium UBA11153 | reverse complement strand
AATTTGTATATCCCCACACCCTACACCCCACACCCCACACCCCTTTTGATAAATTTACTATCCAATTTAGATGCGCCGCAGCTTATTTGGGCGGAAACGGTAAAAAGGTATCTTGCTGGGCAGCGTGACTGGGCAGGATTTATCCTGCAAAGCGCTTTCATCCCCGGTCTAAAGACACGGGGTTTTCAGCGGCTCATCCTATAAACTTTCTGGACTAGTCAACTGTTTCATAGTCAGCGGTGACAGTTTCATCATCGAAATTCAGAATCAAGTCACCTCCGTCTTCATCAGGGGACTCCACCTGATGAGTAAATTCGACCGTTGGGGATGTCTCTTCGATCGCCTCTGAAATCAGATCTGAATCTGGATCGGGGGATCCTTGCTGATAGACAGCCGCACCAATTGCAAACAATGTCTGTTGGAAATCCTCCAGTTTTTGTTTTACTTCCTCGATGGTTATGGCTGGATTTGCTAGAGCTAGCTGTAACAATTTCTTTTTGTGTTCTCCCTGAGCTTGCAAATCTTCCCGCACTAGGTTGGGGTTATCATTTAAGGTGGTTTCATAGCTGTAGAAGAGGCTATCTGCTTGATTTCTCAATTCTACTAGCTGAATGCGACGGCGGTCTTCTTCGGCAAATTTTTCGGCTTCTTGCCGCATCCGTTCTACTTCTGCGGTGCTTAATCCTCCTGTGTTAGTAATCCGGATACTTTGCTCTCTCCCTGTCCCTTTGTCTGCGGCTGCCACTTTGAGAATCCCGTTGACATCAATGTCAAAAGAGACTTCAATTTGAGGTACGCCACGGGGAGCTGGGGGAATTCCTGCTAGGAGGAATTTTCCCAGGCTTTTGTTGTCTTTTGCCATGGCTCTTTCGCCTTGCAAAACATGAATTTCTACTGATGTTTGTCCGTCTGTAGCAGTAGAAAATATTTGGGATTTACTGGTAGGAATGGTCGTATTCCGTTCAATAATTTTGGTAAAAACTTCCCCTAATGTTTCAATTCCCAATGATAGGGGAGTTACATCTAAAAGGAGTAAGTCTTCAACTTCACCACCCAATACGCCTCCCTGAATTGCTGCTCCCAATGCTACAGCTTCATCTGGGTTTACTGACTTGTCAGGAGTGCGGTTACCAAAAAACTTAGTAATTGCACTTTGGACGGCTGGGATGCGAGTGGAACCGCCAACGAGGAGAATTTTATCAATGTCATCTGGTTTAAGTTCGCAGTCTTTGAGTGCCTGTTTTACTGGTTCAATTGTCCCTTCAATTAGGTGGCCTGCTAGTTCTTCAAACTTAGATCTTGACAATTCTGTTTCTAGATGTTTTGGACCTGTTTCATCTGCTGTAATGAAGGGCAAATTGATTGAGGTTGCACCAACACTGGAAAGTTCGATTTTGGCTTTTTCTGCTCCTTCTCGCAAGCGCTGCAATGCCATTTTATCTGCGCCTAGGTCAATTCCCTCCTGTTCTTTGAAGTTTTCAATCATCCACCGGACAATGACATTATCAAAATCATCGCCGCCTAGGTGATTGTTGCCGGATGTGGCTTTTACTTCAAAAACTCCATCTCCTAATTGGAGGACAGATACATCAAAGGTACCGCCGCCTAAGTCAAATACTAAGATTTGCTGTTCTTGATCTTGTTTATCCAAGCCGTATGCTAAGGCGGCTGCCGTTGGTTCATTAATAATCCGCAGGACTTCCAAACCCGCAATTGTTCCAGCATCCTTAGTTGCTTGTCGTTGGGCATCTGTAAAGTAAGCTGGTACAGTGATTACTGCTTGTTCGACAGGCTCGCCAAGAAAGTTTTCTGCATCAGCTTTGAGCTTTTGCAGGATCATTGCTGATACTTCTTGAGGGGTATAATTTTTCCCTCTAATTTGCACGTCAACGGTATCATCGCGACCCCTCACACAATTGTAAGGAACTCGCGATCGCTCTTCGACTGTATCATCCCACCGTCGTCCAATAAAGCGCTTTATGCTGTATACGGTATTTTCGGCATTGGTTACGGCTTGTCTCTTTGCCAATTGGCCTGCCAAACGTTCCCCGGACTTACCAAATCCCACCATACTCGGAGTGGTACGCCCTCCCTCCGAGTTAGAAATTACGATGGGTTGACCTCCTTCTAACACAGCAACACAACTATTGGTCGTACCGAGGTCGATGCCAATGACTTTTCCCATAGCGCTTCGGCCTAAAGGTATGTAAAGTTTTCTTTCATTTTAATCGCAAAGAAAGTCAAGTCAAGTCAATTTTTAGGTGAGAATTAGCGATCGGATCGCCTGTTCTTGCTATCTGCCCTCTCTTTCTTTGCTGCGACCATCAGGAGTATTATTCTGCTTCTTTTGTAGTATCCTCTGAGGTTACCACAGGCATCGGAGCTGCTGCAACTTTTACCATGGCATGGCGCAGTACTCGTTCTCCTAACAAATAGCCTCGCATCAGTTGCTCGATCACTACTCCTTCTGGGTATTCATCGGTTGATTCCCTCATCACTGCTTCGTGAAGATTGGGGTCAAACTCTGTCCCTTCGGCACGCATGGGGGATACCCCGATCCGCTTGAGGCAGTCTACAAGTTGCTTGTAAACGCCCTGATAGCTTCTATGAATCGACATTTCCCCATCGTTTTGGGGTTTTATTTGCGATCGCGCCCTCTCAAAGTTATCAACCACTGGTAGTAACTCTTTGAGGGTGTTCCCTTTGATTTGATGTTCCAAGTCTTCTTTTTCTTTGGCGGTACGCTTGCGGAAATTATCAAAATCTGCTGCCATCCGCATTGATTGAGTTTTGAGAGCCTCAAATTGCCGATCGAGATCGTCCAATTGAGCTTGTAGGGCTTCATTTGTTTCCTTTAAGCCCAAGATAACGCCTAGATCGGCTTCTACTGAAGTTTCGCCCATCAATGGTTCGGCGGTTTCGATATCTAACATGTCTGGGGCATCAGTCACCACTTTTTCAGTTGCTCCTGTTGTGTTTGGTTCTTCTCCATCTGGTTGAGACTCCATCTCTATCCCTTCCTTTGGCTCTAGACCTGCCACATTCGATGCTAAATCGCTGTTGTCTTCCCCGACTGGTATTGATTTCCCTGTCTGTCCTAAAGGTTTATCTGACTGCTTTTCTTCGTCGCTCATGATCCACTTATTTTGGTTAAGATACTGATAAAGATTGCGATCGTCTTGCCTAGCGGAAAACTGGCAATGCAGTATCCATTGTACCCAGATTGGGCGGAATGAGACCCACTTTGCCACTAATCATATATAGGTATTGTAAAACTTTACTCAACTTAGTCCTCACAAATACCGATCCACTATGACTCAATCCTCATCACAACGACGTGCCCTTGTTGTCAGGAACGATTTTTCCCCCTTTGGTAATAAACTGATTCAGTCTGGTTACATCGATCCGGAGCAGATGCAGCAGGCATTGATGGAAACTCGTAAGTCAGGGAGACCTCTGATCGAGGTGTTGGAATCGATCGCGGGGAAACAGCTATCACCTGAGTTACTCCGTTACTACAAGAAACAACAATTATTTGAATTAAAAATTCTCTACGGGGTGGAGTATCTCGATCCTGAACTTAGCGATATTTCCACCAGGGATGTCTCGGAACTCATCGATACGATGCTGCCAATCGATATCTGTCGTCGCTATCGCTTGGTTCCGCTATCTAAGACAGATAATCCTTTATCTATTTTGGTGGCAATGGTCGATCCAGATAATCTTGATGCTCAAGATGACCTCAACCGGATTTTGCGACCCCAGAATATTGGTTTACGCCGGATGGTAATTACCCAGGAGGATTATCAGCAGATTATTTCGGGGTATCTGGATCAAAAATTGAAGCAGACTAAGGATCAGGAAAATGCTAAAGCCTTGGATGTACAAGACGATTTGGCTAATTTAGATAGTCTCGATGGTTTAGCAGATGCCCCTGATGAAGTGGAAGCAGATTTGAATGCTGCTCTCAGCGATGCAGCAGGCGCACCTGTAATTAACTTGGTTAACAAAATCCTGGCTAAAGCTTTACAAGAGAAAGTTTCTGATATTCATGTCGAACCTCAAGAAGACTCTTTGCGGGTACGTTTCCGTAAGGATGGAGTACTGCGCCAAGCTTTCGATCCTTTGCCGAAAAAAATCATTCCCGCTGTGGCTGCCCGTTTCAAAATTATGGCGGAGTTGGATATTGCTGAACGAAGATTACCTCAAGATGGTCGGATTCGGCGGATGTTCAATGGTCAAAAAATTGACTTTCGCGTAAGTAGCTTGCCCAGTCGCTATGGCGAGAAAATTGTTCTGCGTATTCTAGATAGTTCTAGTACTCAACTTGGGTTGGATATTTTAATTACTGACCCAGATACGCTGGGAATTGTCAGAGAAATGGCGGCTCGTCCTTTTGGACTAATTTTGGTAACTGGACCTACTGGTTCGGGAAAATCTACCACCTTATATTCGGTTTTAGCGGAACGGAATGACCCTGGAGTAAATATATCGACGGCAGAAGATCCGATTGAATATTCTTTACCAGGAATTACTCAGGTACAAGTAATTCGGGAGAAAGGGATGGATTTTGCTTCAATTTTACGGTCTTTTCTTCGCCAAGATCCTGATGTCATTCTCGTTGGGGAAACGCGAGATAAAGAAACAGCTAAAACTGCTATTGAAGCCGCCATGACTGGGCACTTGGTCTTAACTACTCTCCATACTAATGATGCTGCTGGTGCAATTCCTCGTCTTGATGAAATGGGCGTTGAACCTTTCATGGTTTCGGGCGCGTTGATTGGTGTTTTAGCACAGCGGTTAATGCGGCGAGTATGTTCTGATTGTCGTATTGAGTATCAGCCTACTTCAGGGGAATTGGCTCGATTTGGTTTGTCATCTTCTAGTGAGGGAGAAGTTACTTTCTACCAGGCGAATAGTTTGAGTAATGATGAAATTAAGGAAGCTGCTAGTAGAGGAACGCTTTGCCCAAAATGTAATGGTATTGGCTATAAGGGAAGAGTGGGTGTCTATGAAGTGATGCGGGTAACGGAAAGATTAGGTACTTTAATTAACCAAGGCGCACCAGCGGAAAGGATTAAAGAAGCAGCAGTTGAAGAGGGGATGGTAACATTGTTAGCCTATAGTTTAAATCTTGTGAAGGAAGGATATACGACTCTTGAGGAGGTGGAACGTGTCACTTTTACAGATGCTGGCTTGGAGGCAGAATTGAAGGCCAAGCGCAAGACTTCTCTGACTTGTCGGGCTTGTGGTGCTGAATTGCAGCAAGAGTGGCTGGACTGTCCTTATTGCATGACACCCCGTTTTCAGGATTAAAAATAAAATATAGCAAGGGACTAGGGGCTATTGGATCGGGAAGAAAGCTGTCAAATCAATGGTTTGAGGAATTGAAAATGTCGGATCCGCCCTAGTGGTTGCTATATTTGGTTATTGGTTATTGGCTTTTGGTTACTAGTTTATGGTTATAATTTTTTGGCTTTTAGCAATGGGCTGAAAGGTATTGATTACTAATCAAATTAAGAGGGATAATAGATGATTATTCGCTCTAGTAGTACTGAATATTTCAGTCCAAAAAAAAATTAACACTAAACCAAAAAAATACAACTCATAATCAACAACAATCAAACCTAAAGAAACAAAGCACAACAACCAAGCAACAACAAACAACCAAGGAGAAAATACCATGCCACCACAAACAGAAAATGCCAGACCATTAGAATTGATGATTGAAGACTTGATGGAGCAGATGATTGAGATGGGAGGATCGGACATGCACATCCAAGCGGGTGCGCCTGTCTATTTCCGCGTCAGTGGCAAACTTCAGCCCTTTGGAGAAGATCCTTTAACCCCTCATGAATGTCAGAAATTGATTTTCAGTATGCTCAACAACACGCAGCGTAAAGAGTTAGAACAGAATTGGGAACTCGATTGTTCTTATGGCGTGAAGGGATTAGCCCGTTTTCGGGTTAATGTCTATAAAGAGCGGGGTTACTATGCAGCTTGTTTGCGGGCATTGTCTTCCAAAATTCCTAATTTCGATCAACTGAATTTGCCAGATATTGTCCGGGAAATGAGCGAAAGACCAAGGGGATTGGTCTTAGTAACAGGTCCAACTGGCTCTGGTAAAACTACCACGCTAGCCGCTATGATCGATCTAATTAATCGAACAAGGCAAGAGCATATTCTTACTGTTGAAGATCCGATTGAATATGTATTTCCCAATCACAAAAGCTTAATTCATCAACGTCAAAAAGGTGAAGATACAAAAAGTTTTGCCAATGCTTTAAAAGCAGCACTCCGGGAAGATCCAGATGTTATTCTGGTGGGAGAAATGCGAGATTTAGAAACCATCTCTCTAGCAATTTCTGCTGCTGAAACAGGTCACTTGGTCATGGGAACTCTCCATACTAGTTCCGCTGCTCAAACAGTAAACCGGATGCTTGATGTCTTTCCGCCCGAACAACAGCCCCAAATTCAAGCCCAGTTATCTAACTCCTTAGTAGCTGTTTTTAGTCAAACTTTGGTATCCAAGAAAAACCCCAAGCCTGGTGAATTTGGTCGGGTAATGGCACAGGAAATTATGGTAGTAACGCCTGCTATTTCTAACCTCATTCGAGAAGGAAAAGCAGCTCAAATTTACTCGGCAATCCAAACTGGGATGAAATTGGGAATGCAAACTATGGAGCAATCTTTAGCCAATTTCGTTAAGCAAGGTGTCATCTCATTTGAGGCTGCTGTTTCTAAGAGTTCTAAGCCTGATGAATTGCAGCGTATTCTTCAGGGTAGCGGTGGTATGCCTGCTGGTGGAATGATGGGTGCTAAACCAGCCGCTACGGCGAAGACACGTTAAACAGAAATAATGGCGTGGCACAGCTAAAATAGTCTGGGGAGATTTAGTTATTTCGTAGCTGGGCTTTAGTCTCACCTATTGAAGCTAAAGCCTAACTAAAAATCTCCTTTCTATTTCTAATATTTATTTCAAATCTTGACCTTTATTTCAGAGAAAAGCTATGGCTACCTTTATTGCTGAAGTTCGCGATAATAGAGGCAAAGCCTCGAAACAGAAAGTCGAGGCTACTTCTATTGAAATGGCTCGCGCTCAACTCCAAAATCAGTATGCTTCTGTAGGGAAAATCGATAAGGCGATGAGCTTGGATTTATCAGGGCTTGGGGAGAAATTTACTAGCGTCACAGTTAAAGATAAGGCGATTTTTTCACGCCAATTTGCGGTTATGGTTAACGCTGGTGTGGCAATCGTCCGATGTCTTGGCATTTTATCAGATCAATGTCCTAATCCTAAGCTAAAAAAAGCAGTAACAGTTATTAGTGGAGAGGTACAGCAAGGAACAACTCTGTCTGACGCAATGCGCAAACACCCAGATTGTTTTGATAATCTCTATATCAGTATGGTGGAAGCTGGTGAGGTTGGAGGTGTCCTCGATGAGGTATTAAATCGCTTGGCTAAATTGCTGGAAGATATGGCTCGACTGCAAAACCAAATTAAATCGGCAATGAGTTACCCGATGGTGGTGGGGAGTTTTGCTGTGATTGTTTTTCTGGCGATGACGATGTTTCTGATTCCGATTTTTGCTGGTATTTTTCAAGAAATTGGGGGAGAATTACCTGCTTTGACTGCGTTTATGCTTTGGTTGAGTGGCATACTCAGAAGCTGGAAAGCGCTGATTCCTGTTGGCGTTATCGCTGCTGTGGTTATTTTGTTTAAACAGTATTACAAAACGCCAGTGGGGAGGTTACAAATAGATGGTTTTATGTTAAAAATGCCCCTGTTTGGCGATTTGAATGAAAAATCAGCGGTGGCTCGTTTTTGTCGGATTTTTGGTACTTTAACTCGTTCCGGTGTTCCCTTGCTTAACTCATTAGATATAGTGAAAAATACAGCAGGAAACCAAGTTATCGCTAACGCTGTTGAGGGTGCGAAGCAAGATATTCAACAAGGGGGGATGATTAGCATTGCTATCCAAAAAGAGAATGTTTTTCCTCCTTTAGCTATTCAGATGATTAGTGTGGGAGAAGAAACAGGTGAGTTGGATTCTATGTTGATGAAGGTGGCTGATTTCTATGAGGATGAAGTGGAGCAAACTGTTAAGGCTCTGACGAGTATTATGGAACCAATCATGATTATTGTTTTGGGGGGTATGGTGGGTACGATTTTGATTTCTATGTATCTGCCAATGTTTAAAGTATTTGAGAAATTGGGGTAGGTTTCGAGGAAGGTAGAGAAGGAACAAGGAGGACAAGGGAGACATGGGGGAATTTTGAGTTTTTAATTAAGATTGGCAAGTCAAAAGTCAGCACTTTATCTTCCTTATTTCCTATTCATTCTTAAATCTTCTTTCAGGAATTAGCAATTAGCTATTGGCGATATTAGTTACTGAAATAAAACTAGAAAAATGCCTGTTAAACAATTGGATTATGATACAAGCTTGGCGGAGTATAGCAACCGCGATTGCGCGATCGCACTCTTGAAGAAATATCGCCCTTACCTGGAGCTGCTTCCCAGTATGCGCAGGGCTTCTGAGAGCGCGATCGCAATTCCTCTCCCTGTTGTCCGAATTCGCGACTCTAAACCACCCACAGGTGCAATCTGTTTACCCTGTGATATCGCGATTTTAATGTGCGATCCTGAATGGAAAATTAAGATGGGAGCGGAAATTCTCATTTTTATTCATCGCCCTGATGAAGACTTTTCTGATTTACTCCGTCGCTGGCGCGATACACAAGTTTTGTTGGATAAAGATTATGAATGGTTGATGCCTTCCCGTTACGAACATATTCTTAGTGAGGGGGTGGAAAAAATTTATCCCTTGTTTGTCATATTTCCAGAAACACCGCAACGGATTCAGCGGGGTTTGTTGGGTGCTTGTTTGCCTTTTGTGATTCATACTTCAGATTTAGTGCCCGGTGAGGTGATTTCCGAAGCTTTGTATCCCGAAAGTCCAACTCCTTAGCTCTTGGTTGTTTGTAAGTTTCAGGTAGGGTGGGCATTCCCAAATATATGGGGTTTGCTGAAAAAGTTTTTTCGCTGGGGCAGGGTGTGGGGTGTGGTTTTTTTGTATGGGGCAATTTTCCTGTTAAAGCATACATTTATATCTTATGGCTTATAGTGATTTTACAACCTTAACTAAAGTTAGAGAAGCCTTTGGATTAACTATAGAAGAATCTATCGATTTATTTACTAACATTCCGGAAGTATTGCCAAGCGATTATCTCCAGACGACATTAAATGAGAATGTATTTTTAGCAACTGCAATTAATACGGAAAAAGCTCGTTCCGAGTTAATTATTGTTCCAGTTTTATTGGAAGTTAGGCGAATGCTTAATTTTCAAATCGGATTTTTCTCTGGATCGGAGTTTAATGTGGATGTGCCAGCAGGTTTAAGCGGATATTGCGATTATATTCTTACTGCTTCCAAAGAATCCTATGAAATTCAGACTCCGGTTATAACTTTGGTAGAAGCTAAAAATGAAAGTATTAAATCTGGCTTAGGGCAGTGTATTGCTGAAATGGTAGCAGCACAACTATTTAATCAACGGAATGGAGAGAAAATTGAAAGTATTTATGGCGCTGTAACTACGGGAACAGATTGGAAGTTTCTTAAGTTAACTCATCAGAATATCTGGATTGATAAGCGAGACTATTTTATTAATGAAATCAGTCAGATTTTGGGAATTTTGGCAATGCCGTTTAAGGCATTGTGCGATACAATGTCTATGTAAGAGTAAATTTTATATCTATTATTTCTGATGATTCAAACTATCAAAGCTCAAACTATAGACTTACGTTACTTGATTGATAACTTTGGTATTCAGCGGATTCGAGATCATCAATTCTTTTGGGAATGGCAAGTCGATTTGCCGGAATTAACTGAAATTGAAAAACAGGAATTGGATCGGGTACAGGAAGGATATTTTAATTTAGTTGAATATCAGCCATTGTTAGAGAATGCCGTCAAATTAACAATTATCAGCCCTATTTTATTTATTGCTGGGCTATATTTGTCTCCGTTTCATATTAAAGCTGAAAAATCTATTGATATTCGGGCAGAAGATGATGGAATTATCATTGAGGGCAGAATTGATATTCTGATTTTGAAACAAAATCTTTGGGTAACGGTTATCGAAGCCAAGCAAACTTCTTTTTCATTAGAAGAAGGACTAGCTCAAATCATTACCTATATGTTAGCAGATCCTAACTCAGAAACTCCTACTTTTGGCATGATTACTAACGGAGTTAATTTTAGGTTTGTTAAGCTAATTAGAGAAGAAATTCCCAAGTATGCTTTATCAGATGAGTTTGTCATCGATAACCGAGGAAATGAGCTATATAGTGTTTTAAAGATTCTCAAGTATTTGAGTCAGTTAGCGGGTTAACTTTTAAAATACCATATTATCAGCGAGGTTGAGGAATCGTTATCGATCCCTCCAGACAGATCCTTACATAGCTCATCCAGTAACTTATCGTATATCTACCAACATATCATGCTAGATAAACAACTAATACTTCCCCCCAGAAATGATCAAGAGCAAAATGAGACTTTTGTTTGCCGTGAACCCCTAGTAATCATAGGATCTAATGGTTCCGGTAAGAGTAAGCTTGGTTTTTGGATAGAGCAAAATCAGTTAAATCCTGAAAAAGTGCATAGAATATCTGCACAAAGATCGTTAGATTTTTCTGAGTACATCCAGTTAAAAGGACTTGAACAGGCTGAAAATGAATTTCGTTTTGGTACGGCAGATCCGATAAGAAGTTATGGTCAAATACTTCCGGCTAAACTAGAATCGCGCTGGCGGAATGGCGGTAGACCTGTCCTCAGCATAACTCCTATACTCAACGACTACGAGCAAGTTCTTTCTCTCCTATTTGCAAAAAAAGCTCAAAGGGATAGTCGATTAGGTAAACGTGTTAGAGAGATGGAAAGAGAAGGAAAGAATGAGCTTCCTGAAATGCCTGACTCTCCTGATGAGATACTTCTTCATATTTGGAATGACCTTCTTCCTCACAGGCAACTAGTTATTGAAGATGGCAAAATTACTGTTTCACTTTCCGATGACAATACCTATCATGGGCGAGAAATGAGTGATGGGGAACGTGTCGCTCTTTATCTAATGGCTCAATGTCTATGTGTTCCACCTGACTCAATTGTGATTATAGATGAACCAGAAATTCATCTTCACAAATCTTTAATGAGTAAACTTTGGTCAAAAATTGAGGAAGCACAACCTAATTGTTTATTTATTTACATTACTCATGACATTGATTTTGCTGCTTCCAGAGTAGGCTCTAAAAAAATATGGCTCAAGAGCTACGATGGTAGGCAATGGCATTGGGATGAAGTTCCAGAAGCTGAAGATTTACCTGAACCAGTACTCCTGGAGATTTTAGGTAGCAGGAAAAAAGTTCTCTTTGTAGAAGGTGACAAAGGTAGCTTAGACTACAAGATTTATCAAGCCATATATCCAGACTGTTTGATAATGCCCAGTGGAGGCTGTGAGAAAGTAATTGAATCAACTAAAGCAATGCGAGGAAACCCCGCACTTCATCATGTAGATGCTTTTGGCATTGTTGATATGGACTATAGATCTGAGGATGAGATAAAAGCATTAAAAAAATATGGTATCTTCCCTTTGAATGTGGCTGAAGTTGAGAATATTCTATGCGTACCAGAACTTTTGAATGTTGTAGCATCGCGTCTTGAATTAAACTACAAGGCGGTTTACCAAGAAGTTTCAGATTTTGTGATTAATGAAATATCAAAAAATTTAGAAGATCAGGTATCAAAGCGTTCAGCTTCTGAAATCGAGTTTAAGTTGAATATGTTTGATGCCAAAGCCAAAGGAGAGGATGCTTTATCTAAAGCTCTCAAATCCCTTACAGATTCTATCGATGTGAATAAAATATATAACAATAATCTTAATCTATATAAAAATATTACTGATAATATGGATTATGGTAAAGCTCTTCTTTTTTACAACAACAAAGGTCTTTCTAAAATGATTTCCCGCTTTTTTCATTTCAATACTGGGGAATATGGAAAGTATATTGTAAGATTACTATCTACCGAACATAAAGATGCTATCATTTCTGGACTAAAAAAGTATGCTCCAAATATTCCAGATCGTTAATTCGATGTACGGAATATGGGATAGCAATAGCCAAGACGACAAGGAAAATAATAAGGGTTTGCTGAATTAAGCTAGAAGGTATGCGAGGCAATGGTTTCAAGAATTTCTTGTCCAAAAAAGTCCAGAGTTATAGTGCTATTAGGTTCAAAATCCTTGCACCTTTGGGAAAGAATGCCAAAAAATCAGCTCGGATTTTCTTCCCAGCTCCCCAGCTCCCCAGCTCCCCAGCTCCTCTGCTTTCTTGAAACCTCACCAAAAGACTTATTCAGCAAGCCCTAATAATTTGTAGGGGTGAAGCATTTGGACGATATCACCAATCAAAAAACGAATATTTTTATATCCAAATGCTTCACCCTGCCCTAACTATCTACCTCACAAACTGCGGCATAACTTCCGCAGCCGTAAATAAACCATAAATACCCCGACGGTGTAAGGAAACACCAGCTTTGAGATAACCAAAAGCCGGACCGCAAACATTAGCGGCCATACTAGTTTCATCCCCTAATGTAAAGGTATGAGTCGAAATCTTCCCTTCAAAAGTACGCCCAGTAATTTTGACATTAGTACTCAAAGGCTTTTTGGGATTGCGAGTATCAACCACTCCACCAACTGTAACCCGATCGCGATCGCAAATTCCGGCTAACTCTAACATCACATCATCGGCATGTTCCATATTTTCTAGGGCGAGGATGCCGTTGCTTCGATCTAAAAGTGCTTCTATTTCAGGATCGCTCATTTGAGTTGCTTTTTCCACATCGTAGCCGGGAAGATGGGCGATATCTTCGCGAATTGTGGCTCGATAAGCTTCCCAATTAGCAATACCCACCCCAAAGGTAATTTTGACACTGTGAATCTCGGCATAACTTTGGGCGGCGAGTGCGGCTGCGGCTGTCAAAAGTCCAGGAGTTGCCCCACATCCCGTCATGTAGGTAATTCCGGCTCCTTGCAATTCGTCTTTCAGGGTAAGTAATTGTTCAACGGCGCTAGTGCGTTTCAGGGCATCCACCAATACCCCTCGCCAGCCAGAGGCGATAAACTGTCGTGCCACTGATGCCATGAAGGTATTGGGCAAATTAGGTAAAGCCAGAAAATAGCCGTCTACAGATTCTTTGGCTGTTTCGATTAAATCGGAAATAGCTTGGTTACTCAAAATCCCTGTGGGTTCTAAGTATCCTAGGGAACCTTGATACTTGTAGGTGGAGATGGCGCGATCGCAATCTAAGCCATTAGGGTCATAAGCATAGCCTTTTTGATCCGCTGCCGCTACCCACACCATTTCCCGTTTAGGAGTTAATATTTTAGCTGCTGCTGCACCCAAACCCCCAAAACCCAAAACACCCACCCGTATTCTGTTTGCGCGGAGAGAATTATCGATTGATGAGGGAGTTGGATGGGTGAGTTGCTTGTCGCTCATGGCTTTATCTGGAATTCAACGTGAAATTTAGACAGACTTCCATTATCGGAGGAAAGAGGGACTAGTTGATAGTTGATAGTGGCTTTCTTGCTAGGGGCTATCTTGCTAGGGGCTAGGGGCTTCTTGCTAGAGGCTGGAGGCTAGAGAGACAAGGAAAAACTTTGGACACCCTAGACCCCACACCCTACACTCTACATCCTCCTTGACTCTGAGGGGAATTTACGCGAAACTTAACAGAAGATTAGTGTAAGATACTAATCAAATATAAAGTTACATTAACATTTGATTCGCAGGAAGGCGAAAAGTCACGTTTGGTGTCGAGTCTGAGTCATCAGTGGGTGAAGGTCGATTAATTCTAGACCTGAAGTTCGCTGTAGTCGTACCAATGCGCAAAATCAAGAGAGAGAACTGACGCAAAAGTTTACAAAACTATGGAAACCTTAGAATTTGTCATCTATCCAGATGGTCGAGTCCAAGAAAAAGTTACCGGAATCGTTGGTTCCTCTTGTGCAGAGGTGACAGCAGCGATTGAAGCCCAATTGGGACGAGTAGTTTCTGTTGAACATACATCGGAGTATTTCAACCAATCTGTAGAGCAGGAAGCAATCGCAACTGCCCAAGCCACTCGTAGCCAGTGGTGAAACGAAGTGAACTAAGGCAGTGAACTAATACACTGTCAGAAATACACTTCACACTTCCACCTTGTTTGGCAAGCTTTTTTGTTCACTTAGTAAGTGGGTTAGGAAAAATGTCACATTTCAGCAACATCAAAACTCAAATTCGTAATCTTTCTTCTTTACAAGATGCCTTAAGCGATTTAGGAGTTGATTGGAAATCAGGTCCAGGTGAAGTGCGTGGTTATCAAGGTAAAACTCAAACCGCTGAAGTTGTCATCGAACAAGATAATAACTACGACATCGGTTTTAGTTGGAATGGAAAAGAATACGAATTAGTTGCTGACTTACAATATTGGCAACAACCTTTATCTGTGGATGGATTCCTCAATCGAGTCACGCAGCGCTATGCTTTACATACCGTAATGCGCGAAACCACCAAGCAAGGTTTCCAAGTTGCCGAAGAGCAAAAAAATCCAGATGGTTCAATCCGTTTAGTTGTACAACGCTGGAGTGCGTGATGTCAGATTTTTCCCCAGACTCGGAACGTTCGGGTTTTGAACCAGAATTGGGGGGCATTTTTCGAGATGCACCGGAACGTTCGGGTTTTGAGCCAGAATTAGGTGGTGTATTGCGGCAAAAGGGCGTTTACGTTGATGAAATTACCTGCATCGGCTGTAAACATTGCGCCCATGTTGCCCGAAATACATTTTACATTGAGCCGGACTACGGGCGATCGCGAGTAACTCGACAAGATGGCGATCCTGAAGATTTAATTCAAGAAGCCATTGATACTTGCCCGGTAGACTGCATTCACTGGGTTGATTACACCGAATTGAAAAAATTGGAAGAGGAAAGGCAAGATCAAGTTATTCCCATTGCTGGTTTTCCCATCGATAGTGCCGCTGTTGCGGCAAAAATTCGCCAGAAGAGAGAATTGAGAAAGCAGGAGCGAAAGAAGAGATTGATGAGTTAATTTTGACAGATTTCAATCAAATTTACCCGGAATTTAGCCTGCTCAAGTGGGCTATTTTTTTGTTTTATAGCAAATGCCAGATCTGTTAAGACACATCTGACGGGGCGACAACTATGGCTGAAACCCTTGCACAGCCTGACATGTAGCACATCTTCGTGTCCCAAAAATGAGTCTATTTTTTGGCATTATTGAGATCCTGATTTCAGGGCGGATAGCTACAAGTCTCATCAATTCGTTGTTCACCACTAGATTTCTTGGCTAATTTTGAAAAAGGTGGGTGTCTTTTTCTTCGATTTGTATGAGTTGAAAACCATATCCTGTCTAGCTTTGATCAATAATTGTCGCCCCGTCAGACTGTATATTTTGAAGTTAAGAAAAGTACCATAAGTAAGAGTTACACCCCTCAAAACTCATAGACTTTTTCACTGAAACTGGAAAATTGTGCCACACCAAAAAACCCACACAAAAAAAAACACACCCCATACCCTACACCCCATCTTTACGATCCGACTTTTTCAGCAAACCCGAATTAAATATCCAAATCAGTAAAATTCAATTTGGAGCCATAAGTTTCAATGAATTCACGACGAGGTGCAACTCTGTCCCCCATTAAGACAGTAAAGATGCGATCCGCTTCTGCCGCATCTTCAATTTCAATTTGTTTTAAAGTACGAGTTTCCGGATTCATGGTAGTTTCCCACAACTGCTGCGGCATCATTTCTCCTAAACCTTTGAACCGTTGGATGGTATAGTTAGCATTGGCAGGGAATTCGGAGATCGCTTGCTGCAATTCGCGATCGCTATAACAGTAGAAGTGGTTCTTGCCTCGTTCTATCTTATAGAGTGGAGGGCAAGCGATATAGATATATCCTTGATCCACCAGAGCGCGTTGATAACGATAGAAAAATGTCAGTAAGAGAGTGCGGATATGCGCTCCATCTACATCAGCGTCAGTCATTAAACAGATCCGATGATAGCGCAATTGAGCGGGATTAAATTCTTCCCCCTTCACGCCCAATCCCAAGGCTGTAATTAAGGACTGAATTTCCGTATTTTTGTACATTTTGGCATCATCAGTCTTCTCAATATTGAGAATCTTCCCCCGCAGCGGTAAAATAGCTTGATAACGGCGATCGCGTCCTTCTTTTGCAGTACCTCCTGCTGAGGCTCCTTCGACGATAAATATCTCTGATTCTGAGGGATCTCTGGAACTACAATCGGCTAATTTACCTGGTAAAGGAGATGACTCTAAAACCGACTTCCGCCGCACTAATTCTCGCGCCCGCCGTGCTGCTTCAGCAGCTTTGAAAGCTTGGATGGCTTTTTCTAAAATCGCATCTGCCACTTGGGGACGAAATTCCAAATACTCTGTCAAGACTTCCCCTACCAAAGAATCGACAATCCCTCTAACTTCCGTATTCCCTAACTTAGTTTTGGTTTGCCCTTCAAATTCTGGATTGGGGACTTTCACCGAAATTACCCCAGTCAAACCTTCCCTGATATTCTCTCCACCGAGATTAGCATCATTTTCTTTCAGTTTATTGCGCTTCCTGGCGATCGCATTCATCGTCCGCGTCAATACTGTCTTCAGCCCCTCTAAATGAGTACCGCCATCAATGGTACGGATATTATTTGCAAAACCCAGTAAATTATCGCTATAAGCATCAACACACCATTGTAATGCTACTTCAATGTAAATACTGTTCCGTTCCCCTTGGATATAAACAATTTCTTGATGGAGGGGATCCTTCTCCCGATTCATGTAGGCAACATATTCCTGAATCCCACCTTCATAATAATAAGTTTCTACTCGCTCTTGGGCCAGTCGCTTATCGCTAAAGGTAATCCTTACCCCAGCATTCAAATACCCTAATTCTCGCAATCGACCTGAGAGTGTGGCATAGTCAAACTCAATCCCAGTGGTAAAAATTTGGATATCGGGCATAAAAGTAACTGACGTACCTGTACGCTCTTCTTTAATTGGTTTGGCAATCAACTCAGTAACAGGAATACCTCTTTCGTAACGCTGAGTATGTACCTTTTGCTCCCTCCACACCGTTACCTCCACCCATTCCGAGAGAGCATTCACCACAGAAATCCCTACCCCATGCAATCCGCCAGACACCTTATAACCACCACCACCAAACTTACCTCCGGCGTGCAATACCGTCATCACTGTTTCCAGTGCCGATTTTCCTGTCGTCGGATGAATCCCAGTCGGAATACCCCGTCCATCATCTGTGACACTAACCGAACCATCAGGATTAATATCTACCTCAATATGAGTGCAATGTCCCGCCAGAGCCTCATCGATCGAGTTGTCCACAACCTCGTATACTAGATGATGAAGTCCTCTTGGCCCAGTAGTACCAATATACATCCCCGGTCGCATCCGCACTGGATCGAGACCTTCAAGAACTTGAATCTGATCGGCACTATAACTACTCGTCATGTTGAGGGCTACTCCATTAAAAGCTTTGAGCCTTTTTGATCTATCAAAATGGCAAAACACTCTAAAATTATATCATAAAAGCCTTCAAGACCGCTATAGCTAACTCTGAGTAAATATTTATCAACGGGATAGACCTATATAAGGGGCTAGGGGCTAGGGGCTAGGGGTTAGAGGTTAGGAAGTGGGGAGTGGGGGCAAAAAAATAAAAAGCTTTTCCCATGATGATGTTAGCTATCAGGACAACTCCAACTGAATGTCGGCAGGGGTCGCCCGTTAAGCCTTCGGGTATAACGGAGGAGGATGTCACAATCCTTTGCGCCCTTTGCGTTAAAAAAAAACGATCGCAACTCCCAGGGCAGTTAAGGCGTTCTAAATCCCTGAAACCCTTGATTTTCCAGCTTTCTTCCTGAGCCAATAGCCCCTAGTCTCTAGTCCCTCACTATATGCCACCACCCAATAACCCTACCATCAATAACAAAGTAGCAAATCGGGGACGAAGCGCCATCGCTATTTGTGGCGCAACAGCGACAGGAAAGTCAGGACTAGCGATAAAATTAGCCAAGAGATTGGGTTCGGTAATTCTCAGTGCTGACTCCCGCCAAGTATATCGCGAATTTGATATCGGTACAGCTAAACCTACCCTAGCCCAACAACAAGAAATTCCCCATTATTTAATTGATATTTCCTCTCCCACGGAAACTCTAACCGTAGCAGATTATCAAGCACAAGCTCAAGCTTTATTAAAAGGTGAGAAGGAAGAAGCTAACATAAAATTCCCCCATCCACCCATCCTTCTTGTTGGCGGTACGGGTTTATACCTAAAATCGATAGTGCGAGGACTAAAAATTCCCAGAGTTGCACCTAATCTGGAATTGCGATCGCAACTTTCTTCTTTAGGGCAAATTCAGCTCTACAATTTCCTGCAACAAGTAGATCCCAGCGCTGCCCAAAAGATTCATCCTCATGATGAAGTAAGAACATTACGAGCCTTGGAAGTATTTTATGTGACTGGGCAGCCCATTTCCCAACAGCAAGGGGAAAATCCTCCCGATTATCCGATTTTCCAGATTGGTTTGGACTGTAAATCTGATATTCTTACTGGCAGAATTGCCCAGCGTACCGAGGAAATGCTGGAAATGGGCTTAGTGGCGGAAGTGGAAACTCTCTGTCAAAAATATGGTTGGGATTTGCCTCTATTGGATACATTGGGTTATCGAGAAATTAAGCAATATTTGGCTGGTGAGGTTTCTCTTGTGGAAGCTAAGGAGTCAATAGTTTTACATACTCGGCAATTTGCTAAACGACAGCGAACTTGGTTTCGGGCCGTTCCGGAAATAGAATGGTTTGATGCGGATAGTTATGATTTGTTGGAGAGAGTTTGGGAGTTTGTTAGTGAGAGGTTGAATTGTTTTGAGGAATATTGATTTTGTTGCTGTGGGGGGAGATAATCTTTTTTTTTACGCAAAGGTACGCAGAGGTTTGTAGGGGTGAAGCATTCGGGCGATATGATTGCAATGGAAACTTATAATATTTCTATCCGAATGCTTCACCCTGCCTTCACGAATAACATAAAAATAAATCAACTAGCACTATTTATCTCTAAAAAAGCCATAATTTATTTTTGACTAATTATAATCATGCCTTAACCATAACTTAAATTTCAATTAACCCAGAGCGATCGACCAATGCTATAGAATAGTACAGAAATAGAAGCGCCATCAAATTTAATCGAAAATTGACGCAAAACCAAATCTACCGAATATATATATAAATGATGTGTCCAAACAGAATAATTTTATGCTGTCTCTCCCAGAAACTTACCAATACTTACCAATTCCTCCCCAACATGAGATGGCACATCTCACTCTAGACTCAACTCTCCAAGAATTGTCTCTTTATAATATTTCAATTGATGCTTCGCGGCAGGGTAAAGATGTAACTCATTTATTTCAGTTAAATCCTCTGTTACCAGGGGTGATTCTCACTCAGGAAGGTAAATTTGCAGGAATGATTTCCCGGCGGCGTTTTTTGGAACAAATGAGTCGTCCCTATGGATTGGAATTATTTTTAAAGCGTCCTTTGGGTTCTTTATATCGCTTTGTTAATACGGAAGTTTTAAGGTTTAGAGGGGATAGGAAAATAGTAGAGGCGGCACGTTATTCTTTACAACGTCCGCCAGAGTTACTCTATGAACCAATTGTGGTAGAGATAAACACGGATAATTATCAATTATTAGATGTACATCAGTTATTGGTAGCACAATCACAAATTCATGAGTTAGCAACTCAACTTCTCCAGGCACAAACTCAAGCTCAGATGATGCAAACGGAGAAAATGGCAAGTTTGGGCAAAATGGTAGCGGAAGTAGCCCATGAAATGAAGAATCCTCTGGGTTGTATTTCGGGTAATTTTGAATTTATTTCTAATTATTGCCACCAATTACTGAATATTGTGTCAGCTTATGAAGTAGAATTTACTGAAATATCTGATGAGTTAGCTGAATTAAAAATAGAATCTGAGTTAGAGTTTATATCGGAAGATTTACCCAAAATTATTAAAACGATGACGGGTGCTGCGAAGCGATTAACTCAAATTGTGGGTAGTTTGAACAGTTTTGCTCACATGGATGAGTCAAAACGTCAACCTGCTGATATCCATGAATGTATTGACAATACTTTAATTATTTTAAAAAATTACCTTAAAGGTGGGATTGAATTAATTAAGTATTATGGTAAATTACCGCCAGTTAATTGCTATTCCGGGCAGTTAAGTCAAGTATTTATGAACATTATCAGTAATGCTATTGATGCCTTAAGCGATAAAATTAAAGATAAAGAAGCTATTAAAGATAAAGAGGCTAACTCAAATATCTGGCAAGCCAAGATTGAGATTCACACAACTCTTTTACAACAGGCAGATAGGGAATGGGTATCGATACGAATTGCGGATAATGGACCGGGGATACCGATAAAAATTCAACAGCGGATTTTTGAGTCGTTTTTCACGACAAAACCAATGGGGAAGGGGACAGGATTAGGTTTAGCGATTAGCTATCAAATTGTGACGGAAAAACATGGCGGACAATTGTTGATGAAATCTCAACCGGATGTGGGGACTGAGTTTCAAATTCTGCTGCCATTAGCATTAATCTAGAAAACCAGCCGTAGAATCAATTCTACGGCTTATAGTTCAAATCCATTTTAATGGACTGAAATAATCGTGCCAGTCAGTTTTAACTGACTTCAGCTATTAGACAGAGAATTTATTCTCTGTCGGGTTATTGGGTTATCGGGTTATCGGGTTATCGGGTTATCGGGTTATCGGGTTATCAGGTTATCGAGATAAGAGATAAGTTTATGGCAATTTAAGCTATCTGTAATTCGAGATTAAATTTTTTAGGTTGTGGTAAAGGTTTCCCTTCTTCCAGGGTTGTTTCAATCAATAATTCTAAAACTTCTTGGGCATTTTTGAGTGCTTCTTCGTATGTATCGCCATGAGTGCAAGGCTGCATAACATCTGCAAATTCAGGTAAAGTAACAACATAACATTGATCTAGATCTGACCATTGAATCATAATTGTGTATTTCATTCCTCTGTCTCCTCGTTTTCTCTTGACTTTAATTGTTCAAGTGCATCGTTGACTTGTTTCTCTAAATAATCTTTTGCATCGCTACCGTCTTTTCCCGCAATAATAATCGCTTTGGGTAATTGGGGATGAATCCATTTAGTGTGGCTACCTTTGGCTGGTTTACAAATAAATCCAGCTTTCTGTAGTAGGCTTTTTAGGCTCTCTTTCAAGTCAAGTGAT
>DOIX01000401.1:16848-22417 GCA_003511885.1 Cyanobacteria bacterium UBA11153 | reverse complement strand
CCCCCCTTAACAAGGGGGGAGAAGATGAAGTATTGGTTGAAAATTCTCTTAATAAGGAGGGAAAATTTACAGTTTTTACGGCTGCTGCGATTAATCAGGGGATAGATGAGTTAGAAAATGCGATTTTGGCAGCAGTAAATACAGGTCATATTACAGCAGCAGATTTAGATTTGGCGATAAATCAGCGTCAAGCGGCTGCTTTAACGAGGGCAAAGTTATCGCTTCAGCAGGTACAAGAGACAATTGTGGGGAAGTTACCTCTGGATTTTTGGAGTATTGATTTACGTGGGGCAATTCAAGCGTTAGGAGAAATTACGGGAGAGGAGGTGACGGAATCTGTACTCGATCGAATTTTTAGTCGTTTTTGTATTGGTAAGTAGTTGATAGTTGATAGTGGACAGTGGACAGTTGACAGTTGACAGTTGACAGTTGACAGTTGACAGTTAATAGTTATTCAGACCACCCTGCTGTCAGGTCTTCATTGTCCATTGTCAACTGTCCATTGTCAACTGTCCACTCTTAGTATGTTTCAAACTACTCGTCGCCGTTTGGCACTTTGGTATACCACTGTAACTGCTATACTATTACTAGTATTTGCTACCACTGTTTATCTCTATGTTCGCAGTACCTTAATTGAAAGAGTAGATGATACTCTCAATCACGTAGTAGAAGTTGTGGAAAGATCCCTTATCGTTGAGCCTGTAACAGAATCTTATATCCCCTATCGAGTTAATGTTGAAGCTAGTTTTCATAATAATGCTGAAGCTGTAGAAGACGATCGTATCGATCTAGAATGGTTTAGTGCGACAGGAGAATTATTGTGGTCAACCTTATCCGTACCTCTCGATATTCCTTTGAATTCCAATCAAATTGGCGAAACGGTACACGTTACCTCAGATCAACTATTACGACAATTAACTAAAAGAGTAGAAATTGGACGTTATGTTTTAGGTTATTTGCGAGTAAGTCATCCTTGGTTTGAAGTGACAAAACCGAGTCGTAAACTAATTTTAGATTTGACTATTGGCACTAGTTTAATGGTAATATCAGTAGCCGTAATTGGTTGGTTTTTGTCAGGATTAGCCATGAAACCAGTGCATGAATCTTATCAACGTCTGAAACAATTTACTGCTGACGCATCCCACGAATTAAGAAATCCCATCGCTACCATTCAAACCACAGTACAGGTGGCTATCGCCGATCCTGATATGGATATGCAATGGCAACGTCAACAACTAAAAGTAGTAGAAAGATTAACTCAGCGCTTGGGAAGATTAGTTAACGATTTGCTATTTTTAGCTCGCGTAGATAGCGGGATGGTACAACCAGAATGGCAAACCGTACACTTAGATGATTTACTGACAGAGGTAATCGAAGAACAACTATTAATTGCGGATCAAAAGGGTATTTTTTTATCCTTACATTTGATCGATCCAGACAATTCCCGTCAAGAATTAAACTTAGATAAGATCGCAGAAGATATAATCGCAGAAGATATATTTACCCTCCAGGGAGACTGGAATCAGCTTGCCCGTTTATTTACCAATCTAGTCAGTAATGCCCTTCAATATACCCCACCTTCCCCTGACGCATCGGTACAGGTAGAGTTACAACGCTTAAATCCTGCCACTAAAAGCAGCAGCAGACACAAGCAATCCTTACTCCAAGTCAAAGTGTTCGATAATGGCATTGGTATTCCCGAATCAGCCTTACCCCATATTTGCGATCGCTTCTATCGAGCCGATCCTGCTAGACCCCATGATACATCAACAGGTTCCGGTTTAGGTTTAGCGATCGCCAAAGCCATTACCGACAATCATCACGGCGAAATTCAGATACATAGTGCGATCGGGCAAGGTACTACCGTTACTGTTATTTTACCGATTTTCTAGAGAGAATAAGAATTACTGAGCAAATTGCATAAGGTTGAGAAGCTCAGAGATATATTGCTAATGAATAACCCCGCACAATAACTAACCTCCCATCAGCCATGCGTTTTCAAAAATTCGCTACTACTACCATCATTACCTTCCTACTAGTGGTAATTGTCAACGCCGATTTCGGATATATGGCTCAATTATCAGGTGTAAGACTGGGGATGGATTGGCAATTTCTACCACAAACTCAGGTGCTAGCGCAAACTGCACAGGAATTGAAAGCACGAGCAGATGAACTATTACAGCACGGGATTCAGCAGTATCAAACTAGTCAATTTGAAGCTGCATTAAAGTCTTGGCAAGAGGCATTGGTAATATATCAGAAAATTAAGGATCCTCAAAGTGAAGCAGGTACATTGGCCTTGATAGGTGGTCTTTCCCTTCAACTAGAAGATACTCAACAGGGAATAGAGTATTTGCAGGAAAGTTTAGCAATTGCCAAGGAAATCAATAACCCCCAACTGGAAGCAGAAGTTGAAAAATTGCTATCTATATCTCAAATCCAAAATAATCCGCAGAAAGCACAAGCAGATCAACTCTTGCAGCAAGGAACTCAGCAGCTTCAATCCAGTCAATTTGAAGCCGCTTTACAGTCTTGCCAAGCAGCATTAATAATATATCAAAAAATTAACGATCGCCAAGGTGAGAATTTTGCACTGGTAGGCATAGGATTAGCTTACGCAGCCCTAGGAGACTACACAAAAACCATTGAATACTATCAGCAAAGTTTAGCCATCACACGGGAAATAAAAGATCGCAGTGGAGAGAGAGAATCTCTGGGTAATTTAGGATTCGCTTACTACTATCTAGGAGATTACACCACAGCTATTGAATACTATCAGCAAAGTTTAGCGATTGCACGGAAACTAAAAGATCGAAATGGAGAGGGACAATCTCTGGATAATCTAGGATTATCTTCCTATCGACTGGGAGACTACAGTAAAGCCATTGAATACCATCAGCAAAGTTTAGCTATTTGGCGAGAAATAAACAATCGAAGTGGGGAGGGAGAATCTCTGAATAATCTGGGAATAGTTTACTACTACCTAGGAGACTATACCAAAGCCATTACCTATAACGACCAGAGTTTAGCCATTGCGCGACAAATAAATAATCGAATTGGGGAGGGAAATGCGCTGAGTATTCTAGGATCAATTTACCACGCTCTAGAAGACTACACCAAAGCTATTCAATATCATCAGGAGAGTTTAGCCATCAAAAGAGAAATTAAAGATCGAAGAGGGGAAAGAAACGATCTGGGTAATCTAGGATTAGTTTACCACGACATCGGAGACTATAGCAAAGCCATTGAATATCATCAGCAAAGTTTAGCTATCGCACGGGAAATTAAGTATCGGCTTGGAGAAGGTTCATCTTTAAATAATCTAGGATTCGCTTACTATGCCCTAGGAGACTATACAAAAGCCATTGAATATCAAGAACAGAGTTTAGCTATCGCACGGGAACTTAAAGATTTAGCGGCTGAAGGTATTACACTAGATAATTTAGGAAATACTTTGTTCAAATCAGGAAATCTCCCCGCCGCTGAAAAAACTTTATTTGCTAGTATTAATGTTTGGGAATCTCTCCGCTCTAAATTAGATAACGATAACAATAAAGTATCAATTTTCGAGCAGCAAGCCAAAACATATCGCCTTTTACAACAAGTTTTAGTAGCTCAGAATAAAACCACTCCTGCACTGGAAATTTCGGAAAGAGGTAGAGCCAGAGCTTTTGTGGAATTATTATTACAACGTCAAGCGGCTCAAGGTATTACTTCATCTACTTCATCGATTATCCCATCTGCGACTAAAATTCAACAAGTAGCCCAAGAACAAAACGCCACTATAGTAGAATATTCAATTATTCCCAATGAATCACTCTACATCTGGGTAATCGCACCCAACGGAAACATCAACTTCCGTTCCGTCGATTTAACCACCCTAAATACCTCCCTATCCGATTTAGTTACCAACAGTCGCGCATCTATCGGAGTCAGAGGTAGAGCTGGAATTGAAATAGTATTTAAACCGGGCGTAGATGAAACCACCAGATTACAACAACTCTATCAAGTATTAATCCAACCTATCGCAGATTTACTTCCCAGCAATCCCAACGATAGCGTTATTTTCATCCCTCAAGGCGATCTTTTCCTGGTTCCATTCCCAGCCTTAAAAGACGCTAATAATCAATACCTCATCGAAAAACATACTATCCTCACTGCACCTTCAATTCAGATATTAGAATTAACTCATCAACAGAAAGAGGGAATCGGGAATCGGGAGTCGGGAGTCGGGGATATTTTAGTAGTCGGAAATCCTAAAATGCCTACTAATATTACTACTCCCATCGGTGAAAAAATATACTTATCTCCCTTACCTGGTGCGGAAAAAGAAGCCATAGCAATTGCTAATCTCCTGAAAACTCAAGCAATTACTGGCGATAAAGCGACTAAAGTATCTGTAGTGGAAAAGATGAAGAATGCTCGCATCATTCATCTCGCTACCCACGGACTATTAGATGATTTTCAAGGATTAGGTTTACCAGGTGCAATTGTTTTAGGTGCTTCTAATAATGATAATGGTTTACTTACTGCTTCGGAAATTTTCGAGATGAAATTAAAAGCCGAATTAGTAGTATTAAGTGCCTGCGATACGGGGCGAGGGAAAATTACTGGGGATGGGGTAGTAGGATTATCTCGTTCTTTAATTACAGCAGGCGTACCCAGTATTATAGTTTCTCTTTGGTCAGTTCCCGATGATTCGACAGAGTTTTTGATGAAGAAATTTTATCAGAATTTAGAGAAAGATAAGAATAAAGCACAAGCTTTGCGACAGGCAATGTTGACAACGATGAAGGAGAAAAAGTATCCTAATCCTTTACAATGGGCGGCGTTTACTTTGATTGGGGAATCTTGATTTTGGGGGAGTCGGGAGTCGGGAGTAGTCAAAAAATATGATAAAATTATCATAGTTTACACCTCACCCAACCCAGAAAGTGATGGTACAGCAACTTTTTCCCCCAACTACGATAGAAACTCCCACCACTCCAGAAATCATCTACCCTGACAGTGACGGACAACCCATGGCAGATAATACTGAACAGTATCAATGGATTGTATTAATTAAAGAAAACCTCGAAATTTTATTTGGTGCGGTAGCTGATGTATTTATTGCTGGGGACTTACTTTGGTATCCGGTGGAAGGAAATAATAAAATTCGCCAAGCCCCAGATGTGATGGTAGCATGGGGACGACCCAAAGGAAAACGAGGCTCTTATAAACAATGGTTAGAAGAGAATATTGCCCCACAAGTAGTCTTTGAAATACTCTCTCCTAGCAATCGCCCCATGGCAATGTTTAAAAAACTCTTGTTTTATCAACGCTATGGTGTTCAGGAATATTACATTTACGATCCAGAGGTAATTGAATTAACAGGTTTTGTCCGTGCTGGAGACTGGTTGGAAGCAATTGAAGAACTTAATGGTTGGGTTAGTCCTCAGTTAGGTATCAAGTTTGAATTAACTGAAAACAACCTAGAAATTTATCGTCCAGATGGCAGAAAATTCCTCAATTCTGTGGAATTAGAAGAATTGAGAGAAGCAGAATATCAACGGGCAGAAACAGCAATGGC
>DOIX01000401.1:8700-16584 GCA_003511885.1 Cyanobacteria bacterium UBA11153 | reverse complement strand
GGGCAGAAACAGCAATGGCACAACTAGAACAAGAACAACAACGCTATCAAGCCTTAATCGAAAAATTAAGAGACAAAGGCATCGATCCAGAACAATTTTAACATTATCCCTTCTCCTCTCTTCCCTATCCCACTAAAAAACATGGTTTGTACTAGGCAATTCAGTGCCCAAAAATGGTGTATTGACAAGCACTGAAGTGCCTACTACGAACATATACGAAGTTATAGGAAATGATCCGAACTTAGTTGTAACTTAGTCGGAAAACTAATCACCAAAAACTAACAACTAACAACCAACTCGGGCATCAATCTTTTTAAAACCTGCTTTAATACTATCGCAGTCCAATCTACATCAGCTTCAGTAGTATCTCTTCCCAAAGTTAAACGAATTCCACCTAATGCTTCTGATTCACCATAGCCCATTGCTAATAAAATGGGACTAGGGCTAAGTTTACCACTGTGACAAGCGGAACCGCCACTAATCCCAATTCCGGCTAAATTCATTTGGCGCACGATAGTTTTCCCGGTAACTGTATCAATTCGATTAGTGAGAGTGAAACTAACATGATGAGGTAAACGATATAATCTAGAGCCAGTAGGCTTTAAAAAGGGTGTATCTGCTAATTGGTCAAAAAGGCGATCGCGCAATCTAATCAATCTGGGTGTTTCTGTTACCATTTCTGCGGCTGCTAGCTCTGCAGCGACACCAAATGCGACAATTGCTGGTACTGCTTGCGTGCCGGAGCGAAGTCCAGATTCTTGGGAGCCACCTAACAGTAATGGTACTAATTTTACTCCATCCCGAATATACAATGCACCAGCCCCTTGAATCCCATAAATTTTATGACTGGAAATTGATAGTAAATCTACAGGTAATTGCTGGACATCAATCGGTAATCTTCCCGCCACTTGGACAGCATCAATGTGGAAAATAATACCACTATCCCGAATTATCTTACCTAAAGTTTCAATCGGTTGCAGCGTACCGACTTCGCTTTGACCGTAGATAATGGAAACTAAAACCGTATTTGGTTGCAAAGCCTTCTCTAAATCCTTGGGATTAATCCTGCCCTCCTTATCCACAGGCAACCGCGTCACCTGCCAACCCCAACTTTCCAGCAATCTCGCAGGTTCGGCTACTGCTGAATGTTCGATACTGGAAATAATAATATGCTGAGGCGTACTATAACGTCTGGTAACGCCCATAATCGCCAGATTATCTGATTCTGTCCCGCCAGAAGTGAAGATAATAGAGTCAGATGGGGCGTTAATTAGTTCTGCGACTTCCATTCTTGCCTGTTCCACCACCATAGCAGATCTTTGTCCCCACTCGTGTAAGCTGGAAGGATTGCCCCATTCTTGTTGGAGAATGTCTTGCACGGCAGCGATGACTTCTCTTCGCGGTGGTGTGGTAGCGCTGTAATCTAGATAAATTTGCATGATAAATTAAGTTATATCAAGAGAGAGAATAGCCTAAGTATATTTACAGGATAAGGCTTTTCTGGAGGATTGGTTGACAATTGACAATTGTCAATTGTTACTGGATCTTTTAGATCTCTGGTTAAGATATATGCAGATCTAAGGAGGATTTGAGCTAATTTACCATATAGTAATTCGTAGGGTGCGTTACTTGATAACGCACCCTACACCAATCTCTTTTGTCGCACGAGGCACTCTGGCGGCTGGCGGCGGTGCGATCGCAGTTAGATCGGATTCAGTTAAAATACAAGACAGGTCTTATATATAAATCATAATCGACTAAAATTTGGCATTTACAGAAATGGCAACTTTATCAGTGCAATTAACGTCCAAATTTCCAAGCTTACCAAAATAACTTAACCCACCCAAATTTACCATGTTTAACTCTTTCTCCCTCCTCTCCCGCAATTCTCGACGACGGATTGTTTACCCGTTAGTTTCTTTTGTTTTAGTTTTTAGTCTTGTTGTTGGTATCCCTCAAGTGACTCAAGCCCGATCCTTGTTGGATATTATCTTTCAAGGGATTCAGATTGTCCAACTATCGAATATTTCCGATCGCCAAGAAGCTGCCATTGGGAAGCAAATTAACGAGCAATTGGTAAATAATCAATTCGATCTCTATAACAATTCCCAGATTACCCGCTATATTAATGATATCGGTCAGCGGCTAGCGAAACAAAGCCAGCGTCCCAATATTACTTATAATTTTCAGATAGTAGACGATCCGAATATTAATGCCGCAGCAACCATGGGCGGCTATATCTATGTTAATCGCGGATTGATTGCTGCGGCAGATAATGAGGCACAATTAGCTAGCGTTATCGCTCATGAAATTGGTCATATTGCGGCACGTCATTCCATTCAACAAATGCGCCAAACTGCGATCGCAAGAGGTTTGGCTGTGGCGGCGGGTGTAGATCGCAATACCCTGGTCAATCTGGGCGTAGAATTAGCATTTAAGCTGCCCAACAGTCGTAAAGATGAACTTGAGGCGGACAAATTAGGACTAGAAACCTTACAAAAATCTGGCTATGCACCATCAGCCATGGTTGAGTTTATGAAAAAACTCCTGAACTCGGGAAGATCCGCACCAACTATTTTAAGCAGCCATCCGGCGACATCGGATCGCATTACCGCCTTAAACCAAGCCATCGATCCCGCGATCGCTAATGTAGGTGATGGTTTAAATAATAATGCCTACAAAACCAAAATTCGTCCCGTTTTATAATTTGAGCAGGGAACGACGCGGGGATAGATGTGAAGGCTCCACCCGCGTCACGGCTTTCTCCAAAGGCATTTTCCGTATTTTGCGATCGAAAGCGTGAACTTGGTAAATCAGGGAATTTGTCAAATCTAATCCCGTCAACCAACCGCTCTTAGGATGATAAGCTCCTGTATCGATGCCCAACCAACCTCTCCCTTGGGCAATTTTCCCGGGCGCTACCCCTGGTAAAGTAAAAGTAATCGTATGACCAGTTACGATGGTCTTATTGCGAAAATAGGGTTCCTCCATCCCGTGAAATTCGTCCCGAATCCAGCAAAAATGTTCGCTAGTTTGCTTCTCAAGCGGTAGGCGGGGATGGACACCCGCATGGACTAACCAAAAATCTCCCAAATCCAGATGGGTTGGTAAAGTCCGCATCCAATCCAAATGTTCTTGAGAAATACCATCCTCACCATAACTGTTGACAGTACTGTAGCCACCACTATAGAGCCAAGCTTGGAGAGCAGAGCCTTTAATATTACCTTGACCGAGGATTTCCAATACCATTTGCTCGTGATTGCCCAACAAACAGATATAATTGCCTTCCTTGACAAATTCTACCACTTGTGCGCTCTTCGGGCCTCGGTCGATCAAGTCTCCAAGGAAATAAACTCGATCCTCCTCAGAGGGAGCGATCGCATTCAATAATGTCATTAGGGTATCATAGTGCCCATGCACGTCACCTATAACGATTTGACGGTGAGTCATTTTTTCTTATCCCTATGTGCTTTACCAAAAAAAAAGAAAAAACCCTGTGAATTTCCATAGCCCCAACAGAGTGACCAAAAACAAAAACCAAGCATATTTATATTTTTAGTATGCCTGACTACCAGCCACGGGATCCAGTTCCAGAGCAATCGTTCCTAAGATTGAGAAAACTATTCTACCTGGATTGCCGTATAAATAGTGACACTACTCTAGCCTATAACCCCGAAACAACCAAGCTAAAAGTAGGATATTCAGTAAAAACACTAGCTAATCGCTCTATTCCGGAATCCTGCCATTTTGGGAAAGTCCATCAAGAGAGGGAAGTTATCCTCAAACAGAGGGAATTCTTAACATTTTCTCTTGATTTTTCCCCATTCCTTATGCCCAATTCCCTATCCCCCTGAATCAATGTCAACCATTAACATTCTCAAACAACCGACAAGCGATGCTTGGGTAAACCAAGCCATCAACCACCTTGACACTATTCTCCTCGATCATTCCCACTGCGAACGGAAAGCAGCCGGGGTAGCCTTAAATTTAATGTTTCGTTACCCGTCTAATACTAAACTGGTACGAGAGTTAACTGCGATCGCGCGTGAGGAGCTAGAACACTTTGAACTAGTCAATCAGTGGCTAGAAAGGCGCGCTATTCCCCTCGCACCCCTTTGGGCACCTCCCTACGGCGCAGGTTTAAAAGCTCAAATTCGCCCTGATGAACCCAATCGGCTGTTAGATTCCTTACTAATTTCCGGTTTAATTGAAGCTCGCTCTCACGAAAGGTTGGGCTTGCTAGCCACTCATTGCCCAGAACCAGAATTAGCCCAATTTTACCATAGTTTGATGGCATCAGAAGCCCGACATTTCGGGATTTACTGGGTACTAGCCGATACTTATTGCGATCGCGATATTGTAAAAATGAGATTAGAAGAGCTATCTATCGTCGAAAGCCAACTCTTAGCGACTCTTCATCCGGAGCCAAGAATTCATAGTTAATTATAATAGATAAAAATAACTTTAGATTGGAAGTCAAAGAATATTAGTTATTCGATCCAACAGCTTCATAGTAAGCACTTTAGTGCCACGAATTACAGGATTTTGGGGTATTAAAGTGCCTACTACAAACAGGTTCGTAGTAAGCACTTTAGTGCCATTATGCTCTTCTGGCAGCAGAAACAGGTTGTTTTAACGCTTGTTTCAGTAACTCAGCTTTATCAGTTTTTTCCCAGGGTAAATCTAAATCTGTCCGCCCAAAATGACCATAAGCTGCCACATCTTGATAGAAACGTCCGCCGCGTAATTTAGGTAACTGACGCAAATGAAATGCTTGAATAATGCCAGCAGGACGAAGTTCAAAATGATCTTTTACTAAGGCCAACAATTCGTCTTCTGCTATTTTTCCTGTTCCAAAAGTATCCACCATAATACTAACAGGGCGAGCCACACCAATTGCGTAACTCAGTTGTACTTCGCACTTATCGGCTAAACCTGCGGCGACAATATTTTTCGCAGCATAGCGACAAGCATAAGCAGCAGAACGATCTACTTTGGTAGGATCTTTTCCAGAAAATGCACCACCGCCATGACGAGAATAGCCACCGTAGGTATCGATAATAATTTTACGGCCTGTTAAACCAGCATCCCCTTGGGGGCCGCCAATGACAAATTTACCTGTCGGATTGACAAGAAAGCGAGTTTCTGAATCTGGTTTAATGTTAATATCGGCAAAACAAGGTTCTACTACTCCTGACCAAAGATCTTCTTTAATTTTCGCTTGAACGGCACTTTCACTAGTAATATCGCCAATCGTAGCAGTATGTTGGGTGGAAATTAAAATCGTATCAATTCCGATGGGTTTGCCATCTTCATAGCTCACAGTAACTTGAGTTTTGCCATCGGGACGAAGATAAGGAAATTGTCCCGATTTTCTCACTGCTGCTAGACGGCGAGCTAATCGATGAGCCAAACTAATCGGCATGGGCATGAATTCAGGAGTTTCGTTACAGGCATAGCCGAACATTAAACCTTGATCGCCTGCACCAATTTTATCTAATTCATCATCGCTCATTTCTTCCCGACTTTCTTGGGCAGCGGTGACACCTTGAGAAATATCGGGGGATTGTTCATCTAAAGCGACTAAAACAGCACAACTATTAGCAGAAAAGCCGTTATCGGCATCAGTATAACCAATTTCTGCTATTTTCTTCCGGGCAAGATCGACAAAATTGACATGGGCTTTAGAGGTAATTTCCCCGGTAATCACTACTAAGCCAGTATTAACCACCACTTCGGCGGCCACGCGCCCGTGGTCGTCGTGACTGAGGATCGCGTCTAAAATGGTATCAGAAATCTGATCGCAAACTTTATCAGGATGGCCTTCGGTGACGGATTCGGAGGTAAATAGATAGCGACGGGACAAGGTTAGATTCTCCTTGATGAGTAAATGGACAGCCATCAGGCTTCCAGTCATCCGGTTGACTGTAATCAGCCATCATAGCAATATTTGCAGGTTTCGCTATAGTTGTTTAGTTTATCTTAGGGATAGGAGGTAAGAGGTGAGAGGTAAGAGGTAATAGATAACTCAAGTTGCTGTGGCAGTTGACAGTTGATAGTTGACAGTTGATGGTTATTTGATCGAGATCAAACCCCATATCAAGCAAGGCTTCAAGGCTCTCTTCATGACGTTATTTCTGTTAATATAACTTGGATCGAAATTTATACCGAATGGGGGTAATGGGCGAAGTGAATCAGTCTTCCTCTGCACAGGCTGCAAGGTTTCGGGAGCTTCAGCATAAGTTGCGCGATCGCTGGCGTGGGATTAATCTGTTGGATCCGGACGATCGCGATATTTTGGTTATACCATCCCTAACCCTGGATCAGCGGGAGTTGCGGAAGGTACAGGGGTTTCTCCATTATGAGGAACGATTGTTATTTTCTTTGATTCGTTTGCGCAATCCTCGCACTCGGTTAATTTATGTTACATCAATTCCTTTGTCGCCGATTATTATTGATTACTATTTACAATTATTACCAGGTATTCCCTTTTCTCACGCTCGCGATCGCCTTTTGATTCTTTCTACTTACGATGCTTCTTTCAAATCCCTCAGTCAAAAGATTTTAGAGCGTCCCCGTTTAATGGAGCGAATTAGCCAATCTTTGCGTCCCGAAAAATCTTATATGGTTTGTTTTAATTCCACTCACTGGGAACGAGAATTATCGGTACAGTTGGGGATACCTTTATTGGCAGCGGATCCTGATTTATTATATTGGGGGACGAAAAGTGGCAGTCGGGAAATATTTGACATGGCTGGCATACCTTATCCCGATGGCAGTAAATTAGTCTGGAATGTGGAAGATTTAGCTGCAGCTACAGCCGAATTGTGGGAACGTCAACCTCAATTAAAACGGATGGTAATTAAATTGAATGAAGGGTTTTCTGGTGAGGGAAATGCGATTCTGGAATTGTCGGATATTCCTGATGTCGCACCGGGAGAGAGTTCCCATCAGCGACGGATTGCTAAACTTCATCAATGGATGGGACATTTACGTTTTCAAGCTGCTAATGAAACTTGGTCAAATTTTTCCAGTCGCATTCCTGAATTAGGGGCAATTGTTGAAGCCTTTATTGAAGGAGAAGAGAAGCGTTCTCCTAGCGTCCAAGGCTATATTACTCCTCATGGCGAAGTCCAAATTCTCTCAACTCACGACCAAATTTTAGGCGGTCCCGATGGGCAAATTTATCTCGGTTGTCGGTTTCCGGCTGATGATGGTTATCGCTTACAATTACAAGAATTAGGGTTAAAAGTAGGTAAAATTTTAGCTGAAAAAGGGGCGATGGAAAGGTATGGGGTGGATTTTGTGGCGGTGCGTCAATCAGATGGATGGGATTTGCAAGCTATCGAAATTAATTTGCGCAAAGGTGGGACTACTCATCCATTTATGTCCCTGAGATATTTAACTAATGGTCGGTATAATATGTCAACTGGCTTGTATGATAGCGAACCAGGTTGTCATAAGTATTATAAAGCGACAGATAATTTACAAAAGCCCCAATATCAAGGCTTGATTCCTAACGATTTAATGGATATTATTACCGATCATCGCCTCCATTTTGATAGCAGCACCAAAACCGGGATTGTCTTTCACCTGATGGGGGCGCTATCCGAGTTTGGTAAACTAGGATTAACCTGTATTGGTAACTCCCACCAAGAAGCAGAAGACTTATACGATCGCGTGGTACAGGTGTTGGATAGGGAAACTCTCCCCAGTAGGGATGGTACTTACCAGTCTTCCACTCCCAGTTTGCCCATCGCTTGGAGTATGACTTAAAGATGGAATTTTGCGCCTACCTGTAGGTGTTTTTGAAGAAGGGTGAAAATTTGCGGCTGTATCCCTTATCTGGCAAGGGTTGGAATCCATATTTAGGTGTAGGGGTGT
>DOIX01000401.1:8094-8401 GCA_003511885.1 Cyanobacteria bacterium UBA11153 | reverse complement strand
CGGCAAATGCTTCACCCTTCCCTCACGATAAAGATAGCAGTAATCAAAGTTGCGATCGCAAATAAGAGATGGAAATACGGTTATCTGTTTCGTGGAGGCAGGGTGAAGCATTCGGATACAATATCCGGGTTTCTAGTGAAAAGTTATCGCCCGAATGCTTCACCCCTACATAATTTGTATAGATGTAATCAAAGTTGCGATCGCAAATCAGGGATGGAAATATGGTTATTTGTTTCGTGGAGGAAGGGTGAAGCATTCGGATATATTGGACTTCTTGCTCTCATTCCATATTTAGGTGTAGGGGTGT
>DOIX01000401.1:0-7840 GCA_003511885.1 Cyanobacteria bacterium UBA11153 | reverse complement strand
CGGCAAATGCTTCACCCTTCCCTGGCGATAAAGATAGCAGTAACCAAAGTTGCGATCGCAAATCAGGGATGGAAATATGGTTATTTGTTTCGTGGAGGCAAGGAAAGTTGCGATCGCAAATCAGGGATGGAAATATGGTTATTTGTTTCGTGGAGGTAAGGAAAGTTGCGATCGCAAATCAGGGATGGAAATACGGTTATTTGTAATTTACCATCGGCTACTGTAGCCGAAATCCTTTAGCAGCTAATTGCTTCCGCAGACTTTCAATAATTACCCCATCCAGAGTATTATCGCCACGATTAGCCATCTCTTGACGCTTTTTCTCTACATATTCGTCACGTTTGGCAGATAAATCGCGAATCTTTTGTTGAATTGTCTCTCTTTCAGCTTTCTTCGCGGCTATATATTCTTGCCTTTGGGCTGGAGTCATACTTTGCATCGCTTCGGGTAAGGCATCATTGGCTAATTCATGAATCGTAACTCTGCCCTCATCGACGGCATCAATCAAATCCCATGAAGAATTTTGGTAATATTCCGAAGCTTTGGCAGCACCTCGCGTCACTAAATTGATACCAGAATTTGTATCTTCTATCGCCTGACGCTGTTGTCCTATTACTCCCTCTACACCATAAGGGATATATGTTTCATTGAGTTTAGCATTCAAAGCGGCAATTTCGCGATCGTAAGGCGATTCAATAAAGGCAATCTCTTGGTTTTGGTTAATATTGAAATGACTGCCCTGTGCTAAATTAGCTCCAGAAGCCCAAAGTTGTCTTTCCTGACTTTCCGCTGAACCACAATATATCGTATTAACGAAAGTTTCTCCTTTCACCGCCATATTGACAGATTCATTCCAAGGAATTGGGCCTTGATCGAATGGTTCGTTACCTGCGATAAAGATAACGCGAAAATCTTCCTTATCTTTACTCCAGTTTAATTCTTTCATTGCCGAACGAATTACCCATCCAGCATATTCTTGTCCTCCTCTAGTTTGGATACTGAATAGTTTTTCGGACACTAAATCTAATTCAGGTGTAAATCCAGTTAAGAGTCTCACAAAACCTTCCTCAGAAGGTAAATTATCGTTACCATAATGGTAAAGAGCAACTTCTAATTCCGGTACTTCGCCATTTTTGGTGACTTTAGTTAAATAATTGACAATTTGCCAAATCTGATTCCGGGTTTGGTCAATCAGTCCATCCATGCTATTGCTGGAATCCAAAAGGATCGCCATCTGAATTTTCGCTTTAGCAAAGGCTTGGCTGGGAACGGACAAGATGCTAAAAGTTAGCAATGTGGAGAACAAAATTTTGGTTAGTTTTTTCATGGCTTTTTTGATTCCCTCTTCAACGAATAATTTGCACCCTATATCAATAATAATTCATCCTTTTCATTATGTCACCGACTCTCAATCCGTCCCCCTAGGGCTTGGCTGTCAACCCAAATATTTGGTAAAATTGACATCTACTCTCTATCCCGATCGCATTTGCATCAGTCTTTGACTCAAGCAATTCATTGTATCAACCCTAATTGTCCCCGTCCCTATCCTCAACCTGGAGACAATAAGTTTTGTAACGACTGCGGCACGCCTCTGGAATTGCGCGATCGCTATATTCCCTTGAAACGGCTGGGATTGGGCGGATTTGCGGCTATTTACAGTGTATGGGATAAGCGCGATCGCACCCAGAAGGTATTGAAAGTCTTGCTAGACACATCTCCTAAGCTCCTCGAGCTATTTCAACAAGAAGCAGAGGTTTTGGTGCAACTCCATCATCCCGGTATTCCTAGCGTGGAAAAGGGTAACTATTTTTTGGTAAATTTACCCAATTCTCAAGGACGATATCTCCCCTGTCTGGTGATGGAAAAAATCAATGGAGAGACATTAGAAGAAATCCTCAATCTTTATCCCCAAGGATGTCCGGAAAAGTTAGTCCTAGATTGGCTAATTCAAGCAGTGGATATCTTGGAAGAATTACACAATTTTGGCATAATTCATCGCGATATTAAACCTTCTAATTTAATGTTACGTCAGGAAACTGGGCAACTGGTATTGATCGATTTTGGCGGTGTCAAACAACTGGGGGAAACTTACCAAAATACCTCCACAAGATTATTTTCCCCAGGATACAGTCCCCCCGAACAAATTGCCGGAGAAATAGTCGATGCTACGGCGGATTTTTACGCATTAGGGAGGACAATGATTCAACTACTGACAGGCAAAGATTTAGCTGAATTACACGACAGGATTACAGGTGAATTTCGCTGGCGTAATTTCGTATCGATCGGCCCCGCCCTTGCCAACTTACTAGATGATACAATTAGGATAAATCCCCAATATCGTCCCGCCACAGCCACAGAAATTAAGCAGCGTCTTAAAATAACTTTACCGAAACAGAGAAAACCTCCCACAGTAGGATTATCAATCTCACAAACCATCCTGTCAGCAACAGAAAACCTCATCGCAGCATCCCTAAACGGGATCGCAATATTTGGCGAAGGGATTTCCAGTACCATCAGTTTCATATTTCGGACAATTACCAACATTGTCCTCGCCTGTTTAGACACAACATTAGAAATAATTTTAGCCGGATTATCCGCCAGTATCGGTGCTATCTTTGGCTTAATTTTAATTAACTCGACAAAATTAGACAATCGGTTAACAAATTGGTTATCATCCCATTGGCTAGATATCTTTCCCGATACTCATATCAAATCATTCTCAGGAATCATCCTATTTGCCATCGCCGGATTATTTACCGCCTGGGGCATCACAGTAGGCGGCGGATTTGGACAAAACCAACGCCCCTTAATTGCCGGATTTACAGGCATACTCGGTTATAGTCTGAGCTGGCTAATCTGGCAGATGGCATCCCTGGCTGGTGCAGCCATAGACAGGTTAATTTTAGTCACAACCGCGATCGCAGTTTTCCCCCTTATCTTAGGATTAGGATTGCCCAGCCATTATATCGTTCATGGATTAGTTGCCGCTGGAGGTACAGGTATAGTTTTTCAATCCTTATTTACCTTAGACTTATTACCAAAAAAAGTTATTAATGATATCTTTATAGCATCCAATAATAGCCCAATTGATATCATTAGCAGTGTAGGCTTTTTTTGCTTACTAGGAGTCACCATCGCATTTTGGCTAGGAGTAAGTTATTACCTATTAGTCCCCATATTACGCTGGTTAGGTTGGCGGTAAATTTCATCTAGCAAGAGGCTATGGGCTATTGGCTCAAGCAGAAAGCTGTAAAATCAATGGTTTGAGGAATTGAAAATATCTTAACCGCCCTAGGGGTTGATATAACTTTCAATAACAGATTTCCAAGTTAAATACCCTGCTCCATTCAAATGAACTCCATCCAAAGTATACTGAGGATCCAATTGATTTTGCCCATTCACTAACTTACCATACAAATCAATATAGATATATCCAAACTCCTTGGATAACTCCACCAATTGACGATTCACAGCCATAATATCCCGATTATCCATCCTAACATGATACTCTTGATTATTCACAGGTAACAAACTTTGGACAAATACCTGAGTAGTGGGTGTCTGTCTTTTAAGAATTTCCAAAATTATCCGATAATTTGCCACTACATCCGATACAGACTTATCCTGATTCCAAATATCATTAGTACCAACCATCAGAAATATCTGTTGCGGCTTTCTCTCCACAATTTTACCAATACGATTAATTACCCCATTTGTCGTATCTCCAGAAATGCCCCGATTTTTCACATAAACATTTCCCAGCCATTCAGCCCACTCCCCTTCATCCGTGAGACTATCACCCACAAAAATAATATCACGATTCGATTTCGGCAAAACTGCGAACTGAAGCTCTCTCATTTCGTGATATGGTGACATAGTAGTATTCTCCTGAAGCATTCTGCCCCAGTTTCCGCGATCGCGAATCAGAGAATCAATCTGTCTGTTAATATAAGATAATCCCCCTCGACGGATAATCAGAAGACTAAACAAACCAATAAATATTAGATTAAAGCTTAGAGAAACTAACACAACAGCCTTAGTTTTATAATCCATCTATAATCCCGGTAAATAACGAACTATACCATCATAACTTAAGAAAGATAGTAACCTAATACTTAACATTTCCTTCTATCCCTTACCTCTCACCTTTTACCTTAAACTTTGCGCCCTTTGCGCCCACCTTAGCGATCTTTGCGTTAAAATAAAAAATAGACCCATACAGATTCATCAATCCCCATCAAAGGAAATCGCGGTCAAAGAAATCCCCATGAGTGAAAGATATTTATCCTTACCCAAAGGCTGTCGCATCAAGCCAGCAGATTTAGAGGACAAAAATGAACTAAGAAAATTATTATCAGAATTTATAATTAATCAGGGCTTCCCATTATACTTCCAACAATTCATCCACATTCCCATTTTGATTTTTGCGGCATTAATCTCAATCGGTATCGCCTGGACATTCAACATAGATAGCAGAATAATCATCAGTTTAGCTGGACTAATTATCCTCACAATTATCTATATAATTTGGCATATATCAATTGAACCCGGATTAAACTGGGAGAAATACTGGGTAATTGAATGTAACTTTCGCCTAGTCGCCTGCGGCACAATTGAAAAATATGACACCTACTCCCTCCTCAATTACTTATACATTAAATCAGAATCAAGCAACCATCCAGAAACAAGCGCCCAAAGCAGCGATTACTGGGAAAAAAGCGCCCAACGAGATTACGCAAAGCTTATCGCTCAAAGGGATAACAGCCAAAGTAACAAAAAACGCGATCGCGAAACCAGTAAAGAGCACAGCACAAATCGCAAATTAGCCGAATATCTCGTCCATTATCTCATCCAACAAGCCAATCCACCAATCTATTTATTATGTCAGCCGAAAATGGTTGAATTTTATGCTAATATAGGTTTCGTCCGACCCTCTTGGTCAGAATTACCACCCCAAGTTGCTCAAAAATATAGCATGTTCAGAAATTCCACATTAGGAGTTTTGATCCAATACCCAACCAACTTAAATAATTAATTCCTAAATTAATTAGTTTGAGCTAAAACAGCAAGTATTTTATTTTCAAATCTTGACTCTTACTAGCTTATGCTTTCCGAACAACAACTCACGCAATTTGCCCGAGAATGGATTGCCGGATGGAATTCCCACAACTTAGAATTAATCCTCTCTCACTACGCAGACGAAATAGAATTTATATCCCCCCTGATAGTCAAACTATCAGTCCAACCTGATGGACTAATTAAAGGCAAAGAAAATCTCCGAAATTATTTTACCAAAGGATTAGCCACCTATCCAGAATTAAAATTTGAACTCCTACAGATCCTATTTGGTGTTAATAGCATTACGATCTTTTATCGCAGCGTCAATAATCTCCTCGCTGCAGAATTAATGGTATTGAATAATGAAATGAAAGCCATGGAAGTGAGGGCACATTATCATCCTTATTTGACAGAATGATGAATCCTACTGTAAAACAGTCCCAAATACAGTTTAAGGATATCATTTTTTAAACATTGGCTTCAAATCTCCCACCAATTCCAGATTAAATAATATAATGCACTCGAACTATACTTAAACCTACGTGTCTGACAAACCAAAACCCTCTCCTTCCCTAACCGGAATCGCCGGAATCGTGGCACTTGCCACACTCATTAGCAAACTCTTTGGCTTCCTACGAGAAGTCGCCGTTGCCACAGCCTTTGGAGTAGGCCCCGTTGTCATCGCCAACACCTACGCCTACGTGGTTCCCGGCTTTTTATTAATCCTACTGGGCGGGATTAACGGACCATTTCACAGCGCCTTAGTTAGCGTCTTAGCCAAGCGCGACAAATCAGAAGCCGCCCCCCTAGTAGAAACAGTTTCCACCATAGTCAGTGGCGTATTACTCCTAGTCACAATTATTTTAATTCTATTTGCTGGAATATTTATAGATATCCAAGCACCAGGATTAGATCCGACAACACGAAACCTTGCCATTCAACAGCTACAAATTATGGCACCCTTAGCCCTATTTGCAGGGCTAATTGGCATTGGTTTCGGCACTCTTAACGCTTCGGATCAATATTGGTTACCCAGCGTTAGTCCCCTATTCTCCAGTTTATCCGTAATTTTAGGATTAGGAGGACTAGCCTTATTTTTACGTGAAAATATTAATGCACCAGAATATGCCCAACTCGGAGGAATAGTTTTAGCTATCGGGATCCTCGCAGGTGGAATTTGGCAATGGTTAGCGCAACAAATAGCGCTATGGCGTTCCGGATTAGGTAAATTAAGATTGCGATTTAACTTAAATATTCCCGGAGTCAAAGATGTCCTAAAAATTATGGCACCTGCCACCTTTTCCTCCGGAATGTTGCAAATCAATGTTTATACAGATTTGTATTTCGCTTCCTTCATTCCCATGGCAGCAGCGGCAATGAGATACGGCAATCTCATAGTCCTCACCCCATTAGGGATTATTTCCAATACAATCCTAGTACCATTACTTCCAGTATTTTCAAAACTAACAGCCCCAGAAAATTGGCCTGAATTAAAAAATAGAATTCGTCAAGGATTACTCCTCAGTGCCTTGACTATGTTACCATTAACAGCCATCTTCGTTTCCCTCTCCGTACCCATTGTCAAAGCCATATATCAGCGCGGAGCATTTAACCAAGAAGCATCAAATGTAGTTGCCCCCGTCTTAATGGCTTATGGTTTTGGCATGTTCTTTTATTTAGGCAGAGATGTTTTAGTCAGAGTATTTTACGCCCTAGGCGATGGCGAAACCCCTTTTCGGATTAGCATCATCAATATTTTTCTCAACGCCCTCCTCGATTGGGTATTAGTAACACCATTTAAAACACCCGGATTAATCTTTGCCACCATCAGCGTCAACATCATATCCACGATCGTATTTTTATGGATACTGCACCGTCGCTTGAATGGCTTACCTTTAGGAGAATGGAGTTTATCTCTATTAATATTAACAGGAATTAGCGCGATCGCCGGATTGAGTAGTTGGGGCGTTAGCTGGTGTTGGGATAAATGGATAGGTAGTGGCAATTTCCTTATACTGATCTTACAAGTTAGTCTATCTGGATTAGTAGCATTAGGAGTGTTCGCCCTTTTAGTCACCCGACTCAGATTACCCGAAGTAGACATACTAGTCTCCCGCCTGCGTCAAAAATTTGGAAAAAGAGTTTCCAGTTAATGCCATTTTCCCAAAAAAATGCTACAATGAACAAGGGTAGGTTTACCTCATAGAGTAAACCTACCCTTGCCTAATTTGGGAAAACTAGTGCAATCCCAATTTCAAAAAATACTACCACAGATAGATTATCTGGCATCTGTTGCCTGTGCGCCGTTCCCCGTTCCATTGTCTGACCAAAGTGTAGGAGGTCAAAATGAAACAGGTATAACTTTTGCGATGGTTGAGAATAGAGAATTTTGGCAAATAACAAGATTTTGCGATCGAGGAATGGAGTTGAATGCTAAAAACTATAGCCATTATATTTGATTGGTGAGAATTGACAAGATCGTCATCCTGATTTCTCAAAGAAACCAGAATTTTCCTTTCTGAAAAATCCGGATTAGCCTGTATCAGGGTTGTATCAAATACTTGAAGTCTTATGTGGATAGTATCTTCTGAAAGAAGATACCACTTCAAGCATAGGGCACAGTAATTGATGCCAGAGTCCCAGAAACCCCTGATGAAACGCCAACAGACAAAGCCAGCCCCAGCCCATCAAGATTGGACATCACACAAGCCTAGTCGCCATCAGCCCCTAGTATGGCTAATCGTCCTCGGAAGCCTAATTGCGATCGCCCCCATCAGACTCC
>DOIX01000089.1:19842-20006 GCA_003511885.1 Cyanobacteria bacterium UBA11153 | reverse complement strand
ACTCCCCACTCCCGACTCCCCACCCAATGCTAAAATGTCAGTTCAAGGATTTTAGCGTGGGGAGTCGGGAAACCGTGTCTCCTGTAACACATCATGGCAATTATTGCTCTCAAAGCTTGGTATCTCCAACAATATGAACCCTTAGCACAACTGGAGAAACGCCA
>DOIX01000089.1:18949-19569 GCA_003511885.1 Cyanobacteria bacterium UBA11153 | reverse complement strand
GGGTTAAGAGCAGATTTTTTAGAAGATAGCCAGGAAGTGAAAGAATCGGAATGGTTTCGGCGGTATCTAGAAGGAGAAACAGTCGAATTTTATATTGAGGGAAGTGGTGGATATGCCATTTCCAATATTGACTTAATTTCTCATGAGATTTACTTTACCAAACAAGAGGTGATGGCGCAACTAGAGCCAATTATCTTTTTAAGCCACCAAAGCGAATATACTCCCTCCAGCGAAGCTCTAAGCGATGCGCTGACAGAGACGATCGCAAATCTTAATGTGCGATCGCGTTTACCTTTAAACTTAGAAACATCCCGCCGCCCGACTGGGGAAGCAATGCGATTGAGCAGCACCCAGATGCGGAAAATCCGTAAGAGTTTAGTCTTTATTGCTGACGGAACTGCGATCGCTAAGATGGAAAGAGAAGACACTCCCCTCTCCATACCCAGTCCTCAAGTTTGTGTCGAAATTGGCTATGCTCTAACCAGCAAGCGCCCCGAACAGATTTTACTAGTACAGTGTTTGCGATCGGATTTAGCCGGACAATTTCCCTTTGATTTGCCAAATTACCAACAACTACTATTTCATAAACCACAAGAGCTAAAAGAAACCTTACCCTCGGT
>DOIX01000089.1:17941-18658 GCA_003511885.1 Cyanobacteria bacterium UBA11153 | reverse complement strand
CTAGGGGCTATTGGCTCGGGGCTTATTGGCTCGGGGAGCAAGCAGAAAGCTGTCAAATCAATGGTTTAAGGAATTGAGAATGTCTTCACCGCCCTGACGTTGCGATATTTTTTTACCATCTCTCCCTCGCACGCTCACACCCCTATGCCCTATTCCCTATGCCGCACTCTGTCGCGGATGGCTGATAATAATTGGGATAGATTGAGGATAATTTACGATGCCGAGAACTCCAGATGAATACGCTGTCCACATTCTACTGTCCGGTGGTCACCGAGAGGAAGTCCGTTTTTTGACCATTCAAGAGTTTCAGAAATGGTATAGCGGGGAACTGATGCCAAAAGCTACTTCTAATGATTTTATTAGCGTACCGATTAAAAATATGCAGCAAGAGTATATGGTAGTACGTCCTGCTAGCGTTGTGGCAATCAGGGTGGAACCTATTTTCGGGGGCAGCGTCGAACGATAATAGTTATGGGTTGTTGGTTATTAGTTATTGATGGTTAGTTATTAGTTGTTGGTTGTTGATTGTTAGTTGTTAGTCGTTCGTTCTCAAACAGAGATAACTAATTCAGTACTTACGCATTTTTTGAGGATGAACGAGACGCTCACACTACCAATAGCGCCATAACAGTTAATTTCTGTATATATTGTAGTGCGAGCATCTTGCTCGCTGAAGTATCTTTCTCGCTGAAGCATCTTCCTCGCTGAAGTATCTTC
>DOIX01000089.1:0-17664 GCA_003511885.1 Cyanobacteria bacterium UBA11153 | reverse complement strand
CTGAAGTATCTTCCTCGCTGAAGCATCTTCCTCGCTGAAGCATCTTCCTCGCTGAAGCATCTTCCTCGCTGAAGCATCTTCCTTGCTGAAGCATCTTCCTTGCTGAAGCATCTTCCTTGCTGAAGCATCAAAAAGCAAAGTAGCCACAAAAAACAGCAACTAATACTAATTTCCTAACATAGTGCCACACATTAACCCCCCCAACCCCCCTTAGTAAAGGGGGAGTCAGAATGGGAAGTGTAGCAGGTATTAATGAAATTGGTATAACCAATTGCAATTAACCAACAAACTAAGATAAATCATCAAAACTTAACTACAACCCAAACCCAGCAACAAATAACCAATAAAAAAGAACAAACAACAGTCATCACGAAATATGAGAAAATTGATAACATGGCTTTCCTTGAGTTTAGGATGGGTAATATTTGCACCTGGGATTTGGACATTTCTTAATAATTCAGTACAATCTGTTAAAGGAGATCGCGAACAAATAGCGGTAGCCCAACAACCTGTAAATCCTACTCCTGAACAACCGTTACCTTTGCAACTGATAAATTCAAATAACGGTGAATTTAGTTTAGAATCATTGGGGATTGACGAACAATTGTGGGATCGTCCTGGAAAACCGGGAGATAAACAGGCACTTTTAGCCTCTATCGATAATAGTTTGAGGTATCTTCGTACATCCAAAGCTGCTCAAGCTTATCAGAATTATCAGATACCAGGAATAACCTTAAATCGGGTGCGAAGATCCTTAGTGAGATTTCGCCAAATTGTGGTGGCAGCCAAATCTGCCGAGGAATTGCAAGTAGCAGTTAATCGGGAGTTTATTTTTTATAAGTCTATCGGGAGAAATAATCAAGGCTCTGTTTTATTTACGGGATACTTTGAGCCGATTTATCTGGCTAGCCGGACACCTTCTGCGGAATATCGCTATCCATTATATCGAATTCCTCCTAACTTAAACCAATGGCCTAAACCTCATCTTACTCGTCTTGAATTAGAAGGAGCAGATGGTTTAGGAACAAATAGCCCCTTACGAGGGTTAGAATTTGTATGGTTGCGCGATCGCTTCGAGGCATTTTTGGTTCACGTACAAGGTTCTGCCCAATTAAAATTAACGGATGGAAGCGTTATGACGGTTGGGTTTGCTGGGAAGACAGATCTCCCATATAGTAGTGTAGGGCGGGCAATGATTGATGATGGTAAATTTACCCCAGAACAATTAACTATGCCTGTAATGATCGATTATTTTAAGCAATTTCCGGAGGAAATGAATCGATATTTACAGCGAAATGAAAGCTTCATTTTCTTTAAGGAAACTAATGGCGCACCGCCGATGGGTAGTATTGGAGTCCCTGTGACAGCGGAAAGATCGATTGCTACTGATAAGTCTTTGATGCCTCCGGGAGCTTTAGCTTTAATTAAAGCACCAATTCCTTATCCGAATGCTGATGGTAAACAAGAATCTCAGTTGGTAAGTCGCTATGTTTTGGATCAAGATACTGGTAGTGCGATTAAAGGTCCCGGCAGGGTGGATATTTTTATGGGTACTGGTGTGGTAGCTGGGGAACGTGCGGGGATTATTAAAGCAAATGGGGAGTTGTATTATTTGTTGTTGAAAAAATGATTGAGGGGGAATAGGGAATGGGGGATAGTTTTAATTCAAAACTCAAAACTCAAAATTCAAAGCTCCAAAGTCTCCTAATCCAAATTCTTAGGCAGGGCAGGTTTTGAAGATGGCTTATCTGTTTTGTTGCCAATTTTAGTCGCTAAACCCGCCCCTACTCCCCTAATTCTGCATTTTTCCATCGGGTAACATTGCGCCTTGTAGGATAGCTTCTTTAAAGTTAGCGCCAACTACGATCGCACCTCTTAAGTCTGCTACCATTAAGTTGGCTTTGGAAACGTCGGCGCGAATTAGGCAGGCGTGGCTCAAATCAGCACCTCTCATGTCTGCTGCTTGAAGAATGGCTCCAATTAAATCAGCATCCTTTAAACTTGTCCAGTGCATTACGGCTTGATACAGTGTTGCCCCGTGTAAATCGGCTTGATATAAGCAAGCTTGGGAGAGATTGGCAAACATGAGGCTAGCTTCTCTCATTTTGGCTCCGGTTAAATTGGCTTTTTTCAAAGTGGCTTCAATTAGGGTAGCTTTGATCAAGTCTGTTTCTACCAAATTAGCATCGTTTAGATCCGCTCCCCCTAGATTGGCAATGCTTAGGTTAGCTCGACTTAGGTTGGCTTCGCTTAAGTTGGCTCCTTTCAGGCTAGCGCCACTCAAGTTAGCGCCACTTAAATCGCAGCGTCTTAGATTAGCACCATTGAGAATTGCTTCTGTCAGATATGCCTCTTGAAGTTGGATTCCTTCAAAATCCCTATCTCCAGACGCATAACGCTTCAGTAATTCACTAGCATTCATAGTATTTTCCATCTAGATTTTTCTTTTGGTTTTGTTGGGGAAGATGATGCTGATGGCTTTTGGTTAGGCTAAAAATACGAATAGGCTGTAACCCATTCACTAAAACTGGAAAATTGCGCCACACCAAAAAACCCACACCCCACACCCTACCCTCACTAAAAGACTTTTTCAGCAAACCCTAATTATGGATGGTGCGTTACGCTGCGCGATAACGCACCCTACAAATATGCTTTACAGGGAGTTGATAAAATAATCCGGATAAGTTAATGGTTACTTTGGAGTTAGGTTTTGAGGGGATTAGGTAGTGGGTGTTAATAAACTTTCTCTAATTTATTTACCTAACAAATTCTATTTGTTTTTTCGATACTCTCTGGAAAAATAGTTTTTTTAGTCGTGGTGATTTTTCGATTAAAGTTTGGATAATTGCTGATGAGATATCGGAGATTTAAAAAATAAAAATTAGTTGTAACTGCCACTGGGGATCTTGTCTAGTTATTTCAATTTGACGGAGAAATTCTCGAAAGTAAAATCTTCTCTCTGATTCTGATAAATCTGTCCAAAATTGGGGAATGGATACAGTTTTTGCGATCGCGATTAGATTCACGGGTGGCAGCGCGTCAAGCCTAGCTTGGGTTTGGGAGATTTCTGTTTTGATTTTGTAGGCGCGTAAGTCGGCGGTTTCGGTATCTAATATACCTATTTGGGTTAAATTATCTAACTCTTCTAAAATAGATTGACCTTGTTCAATTTTCCTAGTTAATGATTGCTTAACTAGATCTAAATTAGGCATATTTAGTTCGGCAACAGCACGAGGTAATTCCTCACAGATACTTTGAATTGTTCGTTCTAAAACTTCTTGATATGGAAAAGACTTACATTTATTAATCTTAGGACAATTAATAGGGCGAAGGTAAAGATATTCCCCATTTTTTCGGGGTCTTGTTACGCTAGTAACAGTCATGCTAGAATCACATTCCCCACAAACAATTAAACCTGCTAATGAACGAGGGGCGCTAGCAGTGCGAGAGGGTAAGCGACGATTTCGCCGGAGCAATCTATCTATTTGGGCTGCTTCTTCTCTATTGAGAATAGGGCTATGAGTATCGGAAATAATTTCGCCATTTTGATAGGCAATATTTCCTCGGTATATTGGATTAGTTAGCCAACGATGTCCTGTAGAAACTGATATTTTTTTATTGTATTTTTTTTCTAAATATCGTACTGCTCTTCGCAGACAACCATAGAGGATAAATTGTTCAAAAAAATCTTTAACTACAGGTGCAGTGCTGCGATCGATAATATAACGATCTTTGCCGCGTCGATAGCCGTAAGGGGCTTTCCCAGGTGGGGGAAGGGTTTTAATCCTATTTTTAGCATGTCCTTCGCGAAGGCGGCGAGAATTAGTTTCTCGTTGGATTTCTGTCAGGAGTTGGAGTAATTCGGGTTGGGGATTAACAGAAGTATAGGGTTGCGATATCGCAATTATTTTGACACCAGTAGCTTCTATTTGGGAAATGCGATCGCAAATTTCCCAAAAGCCATTTCCTAGTTCCTCTAAACGGCGAATTAATAAGTATTCTGTCGGTTGGTTTTGACAATCTTTTAATAGTTGCTCCAACTCTATTCTCCCGCCTAGATCTTGATAAATTCTATCTATTTCCCAACCCCATATTGTCGTTTCTGGTGGCGATTCTATCAGCGGATTACTATAGCTATAGGCAATTATCTTCATTTGTAGTTGCTTGTTTATTACCTATAATTAACCTTGACTTATTTCAATTATGTTACCATCTGGATCTTGGGTAAATAGAGCCTCTCTACCAGAAGCACTCATTTGCATTGGATAGCCAGATTCTAATAATTGATTTTTAGCTTCATCTAAGTTAGTAACAGAGAAAGCGATATGAGGATTTCGACCCCATTTTGCGGGGTTTTGTAGTTTATTTTTGATCTGGCTGTCTTGAATAAGATGGATTTGGAAATTCCCCAGTTGATACCAAGCACCGGGGTATTTTAGAATGCGATTTATTTTGGACAAGCCCAAGATATTAGTATAAAAATCCTCCGCTTTTTCCAAATCCGATACGAGAATTGCTGTATGAAGACATTGGGTAATTTTCATGACTGGTCTGTTAGATGTAGAATATATATCTCCATAAACTATGTTTTTATTTAGACATGGCAAGGATTTGACATGGTTTTTTGGAGATGTCTATTGTAGATCGGGAATTCATTTTTTTTATTTTGCTCTTCTCGATCGCACCTAATTTTTTTAATCAAAACTACTTGAAAACCTTGCCCATTCCCGGAGTTGTTTATTTTGGTTACTCCGTCATTTTATCTCCCCCTTCACCATTGCTAAAAGGATTTTTTCCTACACCTAATTCCTGTTTGCTCGTCCTCAATTCAGACCATAACTTCTTGACTCGATCGTAAGCATCTTCAGCCGAAATTTTCCCCGCAGTTTCCAAATTACAAATGATACTGACGCGATGAGCAAACTCCTGCAAATTAGCATTAAAAACTAAATTTTCTGGATTAACCTTACCATAATAGCGACTGCGAGGATATAAAAAATTAAATCTGTCAGCCATAAGTCATCTCCTGATATTCAAACTGGGCGACTTGAAACCAAAATCAAGCAACTGTTTGACTCGTCTCCAATCCCGTTCTGATTATTCCCCAAACTCAGCCAGCTCTAACCAGCACTAACAATCCTATATAATTTAATCGAAAAGTCTATCACCAGCCACTAATTGTTCCTTGTTAATTGCTAACGATTGATTGGTTGGTGCGTGAATGGGAGACTTTTCACTGTCAAGGGAGCAGGGCGACGGAAGAGAAAAAGTTTCCTCTCTTCTCCATTGCCCATTGCCACAGACAGGAAACTATCAGATGGGAAAATCAAGATCGGGAAAACTAACAATTATGTCACAAATCCAACAACTATACGAAGGAAAAGCCAAAATTCTTTATCCTACGGACAATCCAGAGATTCTCCTGAGCCACTACAAAGACGACGCAACAGCCTTCAACGCCCAAAAACGGGGTAAGATTACTGGGAAAGGAGAGATTAACTGCGCGATCGCAGCCCATTTGTTTGAGCTACTCGAAAAGGAAGGTATCCCCACCCACTATATCGACTCTCCCGCACCCAACCAAATGCGGGTGAAGCGGGTCAAAATTATACCCTTGGAGGTGGTAGTGAGGAACATTGCCGCCGGGAGTCTCTGTCAACAAACTGGGTTACCTCTAGGTAAAATCTTACCTTACCCACTTGTGGAATTTTACCTAAAAGACGATGCTTTAGGAGACCCCTTGTTAACGCGCGATCGTTTATTGCTACTGGATTTAGCTACGCCAGAACAGGTTAATCTACTTCAAGAGGAGGCTTTAAAAATCAATCAAATTCTGATTGGCTTTTTCGATCGCTGCGGTATCACTCTGGTAGACTTCAAGCTAGAGTTTGGTCTCACTTCCAGTCAAGAGCTGTTACTGGCTGACGAAATTAGCCCCGATACCTGTCGTCTCTGGAATCAATCTGAAACCGATCCCAATAAACGGGTAATGGATAAAGACAGATTTCGTCGCGACTTAGGCAATGTCGAAGATGCTTATCAACAAGTTTTAGCAAAGGTTATAGGGGCTTCTTGCTAGGGGCTGGGGGCTGGGATCTACTATCCTATTGATTGAAAGGAAAGCTCAAAACCAGATAATATCTCTGTAAAAAGATCTCCGCTCCGAAAAACCTAACCAAAGTTCGAGATAATTAGTAACATCTACCCTCTAAACCTCTAAACTATTTTCGTGGTGTGTGGACGTGTCAGAAATTAAAACAATGCGCTTAACTCCATTATTAGCAGCAATTATTGCAGCGACGGCCAGTATCAGTATATCCAACCCAGGATACGGGCAAACTAATAGCTCAAATAGCCTGGAAGAAAAACCAGCCAGCAACATCGATGGACAGCCGATAGAAACTAGTAATAATATCCAGCCCAGCCATGAAGAAAGCCCAACTGCCATCGCCCTACCAACAGATAGCGATCGCGAAATTTCTCCTCTAGTACCTGGCGAAACCCAAATAACTGAAGCTAACTCAGGAAAAACTTCCGAAAATCCAGTTGAGATAGTACTTGGTGAAACTCCCATAACTGAAACAAACTCACCAAACAATCTGCAAAATGCAGCCAGCAAAACCCAAATAACTGAACCAAACTCAGAAAAAATCAATCCAATTCAAACAGCTCAAACTCCCACAGATTCGCCCACTCCATCCCCCAACTCAAATCAACCAGAACCGCGAGTCTTAGTATCTGAAGTTGTCATTGATTTTCAGAACTATACCGGCCCCAAAGAACAACTCCAAAATGAAATATTTCGAGTAATTCAAACTCGACCAGGACTAGCAACAACCCGTACTCAGTTACAAAGTGATGTTAACGCCGTATTCGCCATCGGAAAATTTTCCAGTGTCAATGTAGAACCAAAAGATACCCCATTGGGTGTCAAAATTACATTTCTGGTTCAGCCCAATCCCGTACTGAGAAAAGTATCGATTACCCCCGAACCTTCCACAGATCGCAGCAGTATCGTACCCCAAGAAATTATTGATAATATCTTCAAAGACCAGTACGGTCAAATCCTCAATCTTCGCAGCCTGCAAGAAGGAATCAAACAAGTCAATCAATGGTATCAAGACAAAGGATATACCCTTGCCCAAGTCATCGATACCTCCAACATAACTCCCGATGGAATCGTAACTTTAGCAGTAGCAGAAGGGGTAATTGAAGACATTGGAATCCGTTTTCTCGATGAAGATGGTCAACCAAAACTTGATGACAACGAACAACCCATTCCCATACTGACAGATAAAGATGAACCAATAGGAGGACGTACTCGTCCCTTTATTGTGACGCGAGAAGTAGAACTAAAACCAGGTGATGTCTTCAATCGTCAGACAGCAGAAAGAGACTTACGCCGCGTCTTTGGCTTAGGAATTTTTGACGATGTACGGCTTTCCTTCCAACCCGGCAGCGATCCGCGTCGAGTAGTAATGGTAGTAGATGTAATTGAGAAAAATACTGGCTCTATTGCTGCTGGTGGAGGGATTAGTTCCGCAAGCGGACTATTTGGTAGTATTAGCTATCAACAACAAAATTTAGGGGGAAATAATCAGACTGTTGGGGGAGAATTTCAGTTAGGGGAGAGGGCATTACTATTCGATCTGAGCTTTACAGATCCCTGGATTGCAGGCGACCCCTATCGGACATCCTACACCGTCAACGCCTTCCGCCGTCGTTCAATTTCACTGATATTTGATGGAGGAGATCCAGAAATAGATCTACCAAATGGGGATCGTCCTCGCGTAGTCCGAACAGGTGGCGGACTTAATTTTACCCGTCCCTTATCCCGCGATGTCTATCGCCGCTCGGAATGGACAGCATCGGCTGGATTAGAGTTTCAACATGTGGAAATCAAAGACGCTGATGGGGAACTTTCTCCAAAAGATGAACTGGGGAATGTCTTAAGCTTCAGCGACTCCGGTAAAGACGACCTCTTTTCCCTACAATTTGGGGCAGTGCGCGATCGCAGAGACAATCCCTTACGCCCCACAGAGGGTTCCCTCCTCCGTTTCGGGATCGAACAAACTATTCCCATTGGTAGCGGCAATATCTTCTTCAGTCGCCTTCGAGGTAGTTATAGTTACTACGTTCCCGTTGATTTGACCAAGTTTACCAATGGACCTGAAGCCCTCGCCTTTAACATTCAAGGCGGGACAGTTATTGGTGACTTACCCCCCTACGAAGCCTTTTCTATGGGTGGCAGCAACTCTGTCCGAGGTTACGCTGAGGGCGATGTAGGATCCGGGCGTAGTTTTTTCCAAGCCACTGCCGAATATCGCTTCCCCATTATCTCAGCGATCGGAGGTGCTTTATTTGTTGACTTTGCTACCGATTTAGGTTCCGGTAGCGACGTACCAGGAGATCCCGCAGGTGTCCGAGGCAAACCAGGTAGCGGTTTTGGCTATGGAATTGGTGTTCGGGTACAATCCCCCCTCGGTCCAATTCGGGTAGATTATGGTTTTAACGACCAAGGCGATAGTCGCCTTCACTTTGGTATTGGAGAGAGGTTTTAATTTTGTTATTGGTTATTGGTTATTGGTTGTTGGTTGTTGGTAAGGGTATTTAAGTCATTTGTTATTAGTTTTTAAGAAGATTCTTTTTTTAACGCAAAGGTGCGCAAAGGTACGCGCAAAGGTACGCAAAGAATGAATTGGAATTTGGTAATTTTGTCGCTGTTAGGCTCATTTCTCGATTGGTTTTGATAAAAAAAAAGAGTTTACTTATGTAAGTAATTAACCAAGAATCAGGAATTTATGACAAAAAACACCCTAGGTGCTACCTTTAGCTGCTCTGGAATAGGATTACATAGCGGAATTTTAACCAATGTCAAGGTTTTGCCAGCTAAACCAGGTGAGGGACGCTATTTTGTCCGAGTTGACTTACCCGAATCCCAAATTATCCCAGCCCATGTGGATGCCGTTTGTGAAACAACCCTGTCTACGGAATTGGGGAATGGGGCAAATTCTCATCGAGTGCGGACAGTGGAACATTTGCTGGCAGGATTAGCAGGTAGTGGGGTTGATGATGCCCGAATTGAAATAGATGGTTCAGAAGTGCCCTTACTGGATGGCTCCGCAAATCCTTGGGTAGAAGCGATCGCTAAAGTTGGCATTATGGGATCGGAAGATAGGCTAAAAAAGGGGCAGGGAGCAGGGGACAGGGGAGGAGGTGAAGAAGAGGAAAAATTAACATCCCTCTCATTCTCCCCATCCTTCTCGATTGAGGAACCAATCTGGATATATCACGGGGATGCCTTTGTCGCTGCCATACCCGCACCAAGTCTCCGATTTACCTACGGGATTGACTTTGATGTTCCCGCTATTGGCAATCAGTGGTATAGTTGGACACCATCCCAGTCCAGTTTTGCTGATGAAATTGCACCAGCGCGTACCTTTGGCTTGTTGCACCAAATTGAGGGGTTACGAAATCGCGGTTTAATTAAAGGTGGTAGCTTGGACAATGCACTGGTTTGCGATCGACAAGGATGGCTTAATCCTCCCTTAAGATTTTCAAATGAGCCAGTGCGTCATAAACTTTTAGATTTAGTAGGAGATCTAAGTTTATTAGGAACTTTTCCTGTAGCACACTTCCTCGCCTACAAAGCCAGCCACAACTTACATGTTCAACTGGCACGGCAAATCTCGTCATTAGTCAGGAATCCTTAGTCAATGACAATCACTAAGTAAGTCAAGTCCCCAAGGAGGATGTCAGGGAAAGCAATTAGCTCTTCAAGTAGATGTTGAACGGAATGAAACCTCACAAGCTAGCCAAAGTTAGGTTTCGTACCTCAACCCAAGCTACAAAGTTGACATCCTCCCAGTTAAGAGAAACTGGGTTTCTTAAAAAAAACTGGATTTCTATTGAGATTCAGAGTTTTACATTTAATTATCTTGACCTACTTAGCTGTTAACCAAAGACCGATCAAAACTGACAACAAATCCTCTAGCCTCCAACCCAATTTGTTTGCACATGTCTATAGTTACCGAAGTTAATATTCAGAATGACTCCACTGACAATGCCAGCCTGTCAACTAGTCAGTCATCTCAGAAACCTGTTTTCACCCTGGAAGATATTCAGAAAATCCTGCCTCATCGCTATCCCTTTGCACTCGTTGACCGAATTATTGAATACATTCCCAGTCAGCTAGCAGTGGGCTTGAAGAATGTCACCTTCAACGAACCCTTTTTTCAAGGGCATTTTCCCGGACGGCCAATGATGCCGGGAGTAATGATTGTAGAAGCAATGGCGCAAGTAGGTGGGATTGTCCTCACCCAAATGCCCGATATGGATGGGAATTTATTCGTCTTTGCCGGGATTGATAAAGTTCGCTTTCGCCGTCCTGTAGTACCAGGAGATCAACTGATTATGACGGTGGAACTCCTATCTGTCAAGCGCCGTCGTTATGGCAAGATGCAAGCGCGTGCGATGGTTGATAATCAGCGAGTCGCAGAAGGGGAATTGATGTTTTCTCTGGTTGAATGATAGACTTTCAGCGTTAACTCAAAAGGGGTAAAAGCTGTCAATCTGAATATTTAGACTTTGGTTTTTAGTTCTCCCGATCGGGAAACACCAAAGTCTGGATTATTATACCCAAAAATCTGGCAATTTTCCAAGTCTGGCTTTGACGGAGAGTAAATCTGACAACTATTGCGATCGATACGATCCCGATTGATATAGCAACAGCCAGGGCGGCCTGAGACATTCTAAATTCCTCAAACTCTTGATTTTAGAGCTTTCTTCCCTAGCCTCTAGTCCCTAGCCTCTAGTCCCTCGCTATATCAGGCTCGAAGGTTAGTATCAACTTCCAATTTGATTGTAAATTTTGCTATTAAATATTTTTAATTCATAGTTTACAATCGCGTCCATCGTTCCCGCCGAAATCTCTCGCCTCTCCTCTATAAATCATAACTCATGATGGCAACAACATTGATTCATCCGACTGCTGTAATTCACCCAGATGCCCAAGTCCATCCCAGCGTTCAAATTGGGGCTTATGCGGTAATTGGGGATAATGTAAAAATAGGGCAAAATACCATAATTGGCGCTCATGCAGTAATTGAAGGTCCCACCGAAATTGGCGCGAGAAATAAAATTTTTCCTGGTGCAGCGATTGGATTGGAACCTCAAGATTTAAAATATGATGGTGCGCCAAGTTGGGTGAGAATTGGTGATGATAATCGGATCAGGGAATATGTGACAATTAATCGCGCTACAGGTCCGGGTGCGGCAACGGTAATTGGTAATAATAATTTGTTAATGGCTTATGTCCATGTAGCCCACAATTGCCGAGTTGGAGATGGGGTGGTAATTGCCAATAATGTGGCTTTGGCAGGTCACGTTCACATCGAATCTAAAGCCACTATTGGTGGCGTTTTGGGTATTCATCAATTCGTCCATATCGGACGTTTGGCAATGGTTGGTGGCATGAGTCGCATTGACCGCGATGTCCCTCCCTATATGCTGGTGGAAGGGAATCCATCCCGAGTGCGATCGCTAAATCTTGTCGGTCTAAAACGGGCAGGAATGACCTCTGAACAGCTTGGACAACTGAAAAAGGCTTTTCGCACTATTTACCGTTCTGGGCATACTTTTAATGAATCTTTAGAGCTTCTGGATTTATTGCCAGATAGCGAAGAGTTACAGCATTTACGTCGCTTTTTACGGTTATCTCAAATGTCGGGACGACGCGGTTTAATTCCTGGTCGTCGTCTTAAGCATGATGAATGAGTTTTTGGTTGTTGGTTTTTGGTTGTTTATGGAGTTTATCTTGGGGATGTGGGAGATAATTTTTTAACGCAAAGGGCGCAAAGGAATTCGCAAAGAACGCAAAGATTATATGGATGTTTTCGGTTGGTCTCGATATTTTGATAATCATAACCAACTATAAAGAACAAACGACAAGCAACTAATAAATAATAAACAAGTAACAACAAATAATTCATGAAAAAAAGGATATTTATTAGTACGGGTGAAGTTTCTGGTGATTTGCATGGGGGAATGTTAATTAATGCTTTGAAATCTCAAGCTTTGGGGATGGGGTTGGAGGTGGAAATTGTTGCTCTGGGTGGCGAGAAAATGGCGGAAGCTGGTGCTAGGTTATTGGGCAATACGACTGGTATTGGCTCGGTGGGTTTGTTGGAGTCTCTGCCTTTTGTTTGGCCTACTTTACAAATGCAAGGGCGTGCTAAAAATTATCTGAAGGAGAATCCACCGGATTTGGTTGTTTTGATTGATTATATGGGGCCGAATTTGGGAATTGGTCATTTTGTCAGGAAGCAATTGCCGCACATACCTGTAATTTATTATATTGCTCCTCAAGATTGGGTTTGGTCGGCAAGCCCGATTGTGCCTCGCGATACGATGAGGATTGTGGAGATGACTGATAAGTTATTGGCGATTTTTCCTGGGGAAGCTGATTATTTTACGAACAAAGGGGCTAGTGTAAAATGGGTGGGTCATCCTTTGGTAGATAGGATGAAGTCTAGCCCGAAGCGGGAGGAAGCTAGGGCGGCTTTGGGGATTGCACCGGAACAACTTGCGATCGCTATTGTACCTGCTTCGAGACGGCAAGAGCTTAAGTATATGATGCCTATCGCTTTTGAGGCGGCAAGGGAATTACAGTCGCAGTTATTGGGAAATGGGAACAAGGGAGACAAGGGAGACAAGGGAGATAAGGGGGCAATTCTTCCCCACTCCCCTCTGTTTTGGATTCCTTTATCTTTGGAAAGTTATCGCGGTGCGATTGAAAGGGCGATTGAGGATTATGGGTTAAATGCGACTATTGTGGCGGGAAAAACTAATGAAGTTTTGGCGGCGGCGGATTTAGCGATCGCGAAGTCTGGTACTGTGAATTTGGAGTTGGCGCTTTTGGATGTGCCGCAGGTGGTTTTTTATCGCGTTAGTCCTTTGACTTATGCTATTGGTAAGCTGTTAAGTTTTTCTATTCCTTTTATGTCGCCGCCTAACTTGGTAGTGATGCGAGAAATTGTGCCGGAATTATTGCAAGAGCGAGCTACATCAGAAAATATTGTCAAAGAATCTCTAGAATTGCTTTTTAATCAAAATAGGCGTAAGGAATTATTGGCACATTATCGGGAAATGCGAGAATTATTGGGAGATGTGGGAGTTTGCGATCGCGCGGCTAGGGAAATTCTTCAGACGGAAGCTTAATTATACCTCTTGCATAAATCCTCAAATGCCCCCTAAATTCCTGATTAAAATTGCCATCAAATTCTGAGACAATTCCATCTCAAGCCACAGCAGTAGATACCAATTCTTGAGCAAAGATAATATCGCTTTCCGGTATGCCCCGTGCAATTAAATCTGAACTAATACCATATCCTATCCCATCATATTCAATCAAGATTTTTCCCTCTTGAATAACCACATATAATAAATTGCCTCTGACGCGACGAGAACCATCCCAACCGACGTGCATTAACGCATAGCGATCGCGAATTTCATCGCAGACAGCATCAATGCGAATTTGACCATGAGAAGGACGTAATTTGGCATATTCTAAAATTAATTGCTTGAGAATTTCCCGGTATTTGGTAGTGGTATCCATTAGACATCTCCAAAATATAATTTCGAGATCTTTTATCTATGTAGGGGTGAAGCATTTGGGCGACAATTTATGTCGAAAACCCCAGATATACAGTCCAAATGCTTCACCCTCCCCCTGGATCTCTAAACACACTCTAGGCGATAATTTATTTGTTGGAGAAGTCTATTGTTTTACCTCTTCTGTTTCTAGTTGTACTACTAGCAGTTTCATTGGTAAGTCGTTAATTACAACTTGACCAATTTCTTCACTAAATATCTCCTCGTAGACAGTGGTGGGAACAGCTAAATAGATTTCTCTACTTGGAGCGATTTTAGCTAGCAAGAGACGATAGAGTACATATTGCCCAATAGCCTGCTCCAAATCAGCAATTTCCGACCGTCCTCGAAACTCCTTAATTTCTATGATAATACGACTGTTGCCACTTTGTACCCCAAGGAATTTGCCATTTATTTGCCTCCCATCCGCAATTCCTAAATCTGCATATAAAATGCGCTCGCCATAGTCGATGATATAGGGATCGTCAGTTATTTCCCAGCCATCTTTAATCAGCGCCTGTTTTACAGTATCGTGAATCCGATCTCTTGTCGGCATTTTTATACCAAACTTTTTTAGTTAGTATACACCAAAATAGGAAAAATCTATCTACATAACTGTAAGGGGCTGGCATCGGTGAAAAATTGATTCTGGAAGGAAATAACATAATACGTTAAAATTGGGGTCTTTTTACTTTCTCTGGGGGGGTTTGCGATGCCTGCGGCGGGCAAAACCATGACTAAATTCTCTCTCAGTAGTTTTGGTAGATTGGTAAATAAATGTAAAGACCTATCTTGTAATTTAGCCCATGACTTGCTACACTGACTCCCGGAGAACTAAAGCTAATATAAAACTAACAATGAATTTAAAAAAGATTGTCGTTAGCTTGCTCACCATGGCTGCTATTACTATAGTTTTACCTGCTAAAGCCGAAAGAGTTTGCAAAGTGACTGACCCTACTGGGACACCGCTAAACGTGCGTAACCAACCCAACGGTCAAGTAGTAAATGCCTTAAGAAATGGTAGAGAAGTCTATATTGAAGACACAGGATCAGACGAGCAAGGACGCTCTTGGGTCAAGGTAGGTGGATATTACAACGGCACATACAGAGTATGGGGATGGGTACTTAGAGAATTTATTAGCTGTTACGATCGCTAATTTTACTCCATCTTAAAAAATCAACTCACTAGCCCGCAGGATCAAATACCTGATTAACCGTCAAATCCAACTCAGGCAAAACTCCTGAGACAATCCGCTCATCCCCTCTAAACTGACTAAATTTGATATTTACCATCAACAACACGAGAATTACAGTCGCAGTTATTGGACAAGGGAGACAAGGAGGAGACTCAAAACTCAAAACTCATTCCTCAAAACTCTCTTCTCCCTCTTTTTTGGATTCCGTTATCTTTGGAAAGTTATCGAGGTGCGATTGAAAAGGCGATCGCGGTATGGGCGATTGGGTGCAAGAAAAACACCTAAAATGGCTCAAGATTGGGCAGGCTATGTCTCAAAATGTCATTTTCTGTCGCATCTTTCATGAAGAGTTTGCGATCGCTAAATTCTCTCTCGGTAGTTTTGGCACACTGGTAAAGAAGTGTAAAGCGGTCAATCCATAAAGGTCAATTACTATACTATGAAGACGCAGAAATTCAAACTTGCAACACTTTTCGTAGCCATCGCCACTGCCACTGTAACGGCTTTTGCCCCAGTCAATGCAGCACCGCTACCCTTGGGTATCTATTACGAAACAGATGCAGATGACGTTGGATGGGGTGGTTATATCAATATGAATATCCCAGTAAATGATACTACACAGCCAATTTCTGGAGGAGTGGTTCGTTATTACGATGTAGCGATTGCTCAATCCGTTGCCATTACTTATCAGCTATGCCCCCATCGGAATGCAGGTAACATTTACCTTAATTTAACGGCTGGCAAACAAGGGCAGATTGATATGGGCAGGTTTATCATTAGTTGTAAATTAGCTGATGACTTAGTAAGTGCCTATGGATTGAATGAGAATGTTGTGCGACCTGCTAAAACCTATAGTGGTGATATTGTTTATATGCCATCATTAAACCTCAACACAGATGCCAAGGCAAGGCGGTTTGTCAGTTTTTCCAGTAACTTCAAGCCTGTTGAGCGTTAGTTGCTAGAAAACCGCACCGTGAGGCGGAAGCTCCTGAGAAAACCAACTCAGTCAACCCCAGCATTAAACACCCGATTAACCGTCAAATCCAACTCAGGAAAAACTCCTGACACAATCCGCTCATCCCCTCTAAACCGACTAATTTGATATTCCTCATCAACAAGCTGACAAACTGAAAAAGTCGGTAACTTAGGACTGCCAATATAACGCTTTCCTCCAAGTCCAAGGTAGTCAGCTATCCAATATTCAGGAATACCCATTGCTTCATAAGCATCTAACTTTAGGGCATAATCATCATGCCAATTAGTGCTAACTACTTCTACAATCAGACGGATTGATGAACCCATTGTAATAATTGATTCCTTAGCCCAGCGAGGTTCTAATTTTACAGCTTGTCTATCTAAAACAATGATATCTGGTTCGTACCCAGACCGATCGCCGTAAGGTTTGACTACAGATTCTTTAGGAATAAAATAGGGCAATTGGCTAGTGCGACAAAGCAAACCGATTTCCATATTGAGAAAACCAGCGATTTCTGAATGTTTACCAGTTGGTTTTGGCATTTCAACAATTACTCCATTGTGCAATTCGTAGTGGTGTCCAGAATTTTCTGGATACCAATCAATAAATTCATCAAATGTTACTAGTTTAGGGATGGATTGAATCATGGCAAAACCTCTCCTTGAAAGGAAATAACAATTATCGCAGCAAAAGGAACACCGTTTGCATCAAGCCCACAATTACGCCCAAAACTCCTCCTAAATTTACAATTGCTTGCAATTCACTTTTCACGATAGCTTGAATAGCCATCTCCATATCTTCAGGAGAAGTAGATTTAACTCGTTCCACAATTACCTCATCAATTGATAAAATTGGGATAATATTAGCCACGAGTTTTTCTAAATCTTCTTCTAAGTATCGCTCTAATATTAAAGCTAATTCTTTACTGATTAATTCCAGCGATGTAGTCATGACAGCGGATTCTCGAAATCTATTGAGAATCAATAGTGCTACCTTTTCCCAATCGATAGATTGACTTAATCCTTGGAGAAAATCAGCACCCTTTTCTTGAACGTAGTCTCGCACCGCATCCCGCATCGTTTTTCTCAGTTGTTTTACTGTAGATACGGGTAGATTTTGGAGGGAAAGTCTTTGCAGCCAAATGCGTAAACGATCCCTAGTTCCCAGAGCGAGTATTATTTCTTCGATTCGAGCATTTGTTGCTTCTTTTTCATCTAAACAATAAGTCCTCAATCGTGTTAAAGTGTTGCGCAAACCAAATAAGTTAGCGACAACCCAATAAGTGCCGCTTGTCTTTTCCCGAAATCCTTCATCAATTACTTGAATATTGCGATCCGTTAATAAATCGATGGCTACTCCTCTGAGGACATCCGGAGGTAAGGCTACTTGTAAAATCCAGTCAGCGAGTTGCCCTGCTTGTCCATCGTTAAGTTGAAATTCTAGTAAAATTTTGTCAAAGATGTGGTTTAATTGAACTTCCAGAAAATCTTCCCGACGTGCGAATACTTTTAAGAGGCGAGGTAAGGATTCGCCAAACAAATCATGGAGAATTCCTGCCAAAATTTGAGCAGTTTTCTGCTGTTTATCTAGTTTGACTCGATCCAGGGCGAGGTTTAACAGCCAGAGCAGTGCGGCTTCTACTCTTTCCGGATGGAGGAGACGTTTGGTTAATCTTTGTAACTCGGTGGGCGTGAGGAGGGATCCCATAATTGTATCGGATACCCTTTGGGCAAGTCTTTCTTGATTATGGGGAATTAATCCTGGTGTAAATGGTAGTTGACGCTTCCCTATATAAATGGGTTTGTAGGGACGAAATAACATTTTGATGGCTATGTCGTTGGT
>DOIX01000090.1:7634-11359 GCA_003511885.1 Cyanobacteria bacterium UBA11153 | reverse complement strand
ATCCTAAATGAGTTGTAACAAGTGCGCGGCTTGAAACACATTCAGAGCAAGGATCACAGTTTTCAGGCATTGCCACAAATGATTTAGGATTGCTATATAGATTTCCAGTAAAAGCAATCCAGAAGATTTGTAATTTTTGTCCTTACGGTAATCAGCGCTTCCAATCCAAAATCAGGATCCTGAAGCTTCGCCATCAAGAAGTTAAAATCAGTTAACTTATAAGAATAATTTTCTAAATTACCCGACTTATTTAGGTAGCAATCTGTCTGCCAATCAAAAGAAAGAAGAATTGCAGGAAATCATCGCGGATTTAGAGAAATTGCGACAGATAATGGATGGTATGGAAGAATAATATTAGTAGGACTTACGCAAAAATAATCGTTTAGCCCCCCCAAATCTGGGGGGAGCAGGATTTTTTCCCTTAATCTGATTGACAATTTTCGCAGGAGCCGTGGAGAGTTACCTCATAAGATTCTACCCGGAATTGCGATCGCACCTTATCTAGTTTTATCCCTTCTAAATCTTCCCAGGCAATATCTTGAATCGCGCCGCAACAACGACAGCGGAAATGATGGTGAGGAGCGACATTAGCATCGTAGCGGCAAACCCCTTCTTCGAGTAATACTTCACGGACTAGCCCTACCTCACACAAGGCTTGCAAGGAACTATACACCGTAGACTGAGACGATTTTGGGGCATCTTGGTTTAAGTCAGATAGTACCTCTTCGGCAGTGGGATGATCGAATCGATTGAGCAAGTTGGCATAGACTGCAAAGCGCTGTGGCGTAACCCGCAGTCCTTTTTCCTTGAGGATTTGGATAATCTCATCTTGCTGCCGCATTGGATTGTCTTGCCTTTTCTTGCCCTTTCTTGTCTATAGCATAACATTCTGTGTTCAGAAAGCCTAGTAGCTCAATAGCCATCTTATAATTGAGTAATTATACTCATTGAATAATTCCTAAATCGGAATTATTCTGAGATATATCGAGATTAATAGCAGAGGATTAAACATGACAGTCATCGATCGCGTTCCCCATGTTACCTTCAAAACCCGCGTCCGTGATGAATCAGTAGCAGGGCCAAATCCCTACCGCTGGCAGGATTTGACTACAGATGAGATTTTCCAGGGTAAAAAAGTAGTAGTCTTTTCCCTACCGGGTGCATTCACCCCTACTTGCTCTTCCAACCACTTACCGCGCTACGAAGAATTGTACGAAGAATTCAAAGCCCAAGGCGTTGACCAAATTATCTGCCTATCCGTGAACGATGCCTTTGTCATGTTTCAGTGGGGGAAGCATGTCGGCGCAAAGAATGTATTCTTATTGCCCGATGGTAACGGTGAATTTACCCGTAAAATGGGCATGTTAGTGGATAAATCGAATATTGGCTTTGGTATGCGTTCATGGCGCTATTCGATGTTAGTCAATGATGGCAAGATTGAGAAAATCTTCACCGAACCAGATTTTAGCGATAACGCTGGTGACGATCCATTTGAAGTCTCCGATGCCGATACCATGTTAGCTTACCTGAAAGGGGAACAATCTGCTGGCGTATCAGCCCCCCGTCGCGAATTCGTTGGCTAACCTAAAAAAGGGTGAAGCATTGCGATATCTAAACTCTCATCTGCGATGATAGATCGATCGCCGCAATGCTTCACCCCTACAAAAACTTTTAACTTTTAATGCCATAGCAGGTAAATATGAAACTTTCGAGGAAAAATCTAGATACTCGCCGGGATACAATTTATGATGCGATCGTGGTTGGTGGCGGTATGGGTGGACTATCAGCAGCCATTTATTTAGCCCGTTATGGCTTGAAATGTTTGGTAGTAGAGAAAGGGAGGGGACGTTCATTCTGGATGCAGGATTTGCGTAATTATGTCGGTCTCGATCCGGAGACACCGGGTCGTAATATTATTAAACATGCAACGGAACAAGCGATCGCGTGGGGTGCGGATTTTCTGCGGGGGTTTGTCGAGGAAGTCACTGATGAAGGTGAAACCTTTGCCGTTAAAGTAAAAGTAGGAAAGTCTGACCAAACGGGCGTTACCTTTCGCAGTAATTATGTTATTGCTGCATCCGGTATTATCGATCTCTTGCCAGAATTAGAAAATATGCAAAACGTATATGACTATGCGGGCTATACCTTACATGTCTGTATGATTTGCGACGGCTTTGATATGTGGGATCGAAAAGCAGTATTAATTGTGAAGACAGAAGGGCAAATTAATGCCGCCTTTGTCCTCAACTGGTTTACACCTTATATTTCCGTCTTAACCAATGGTTTGCAAGTTAGCGACGAGATGAAAGAGAAGCTTGCCGAACATGGGTATCCATTATACGAAAGCGCGATCGCAGAATTTTTAGGCGAAAATCATCAAATGAGCGGTGTGAAATTGGTTGATGGCACAATCGTTGAAGCTACCACAGGCTTAATCAACATGGGTTCGATTTATCACAACCAATACCTCAAAGGGATTGCAGGTTTAGAATACGATGGCGAAAATTTGATAACAAACAATATGTGCCAGACAAGTCATCCCCGAATTTTTGCTTTAGGGGATCTCAAACAAGGGCTGAATCAAGTATCAGTTGCCGTTGCCGATGGCACTCTAGCCGCGACACAGATTTGGCGCAATCTGAGGCGTGCCAGTGCTACCCGTAAATGGGAAGAGAATGTTAAAAGCGCGCTAAAATAAAAGTAAAAATTTCCCTAGCTCCATCAATCTATGAGCCTTGAAGAACTAATTAAAGGAGCCAATCAACTCGACGAAACGGATCTCGATCGACTGCTGCATCAGATTGTAGTTCTTCGTGCCCGCCGTAAAACCACGGTTGTCCCTGAAGAAGAAGCCCAACTCTTGATGAAAATCAACCAAGGGATTCCTGCCGATATCCGCGATCGCTACCAAATTTTACATCAAAAGCGCGAAGCTGAAACTCTCACTGACGTTGAATACAATACCCTGATTCAACTGAGCAATCAAATCGAACAAATTGGTGCCCAACGCCTCGAAGCCCTAGCTAGTCTAGCACAGTTACGCCAAGTTACCCTATTAAATCTGATGGAAACTCTTGGGATTAAGGCGATGACTTATGTCTAGCGAATATATTCCGGTTGCTTTGAAGCAACTTGTATTCGATCGTGCTAAAGGGATATGTGAATATTGCCGGAGTCAGGCAAAATTTGCCATCGATTCTTTGGTTATTGACCACATCCAACCTGTTAGCCGTGGTGGTGAAACTATTGCCAACAATTTAGCACTTTCTTGCCAAACCTGTAACAATTACAAATACACCAAAACTGAAGCTAACGATCCAGTTACAAACGAAGTTGTTTCATTATTTCATCCCCGCCAAATGATTTGGCAAGAACATTTTACTTGGAATGAGGATGTAACTCAGATGATCGGAATTACACCTGTTGGAAGAGCCACAATTGCTCTGCTTCAAACCAATCGTGAAGGTGTCAGGAATATCCGTCGAGTCCTCGCAATTATGGGCTACCATCCGCCCGATTAGAAACCATCCTCTTGGTTTCTAAGTTAATCGTAGATGGTACGTTAGCTTCGCATAACGCTACAGATGTCGGCTTGGCGTGAGTCCTAATATAATAGACTTCTCCATAAAATAATCTAAAACCCTTATCCTGCCTAGAGCAAAACCTAGTTTCTGGAGAAGTCTAATGTAGTGCGAGCATCTTGCTCGCTGGAGGTAAGGCTCGCT
>DOIX01000090.1:3897-7348 GCA_003511885.1 Cyanobacteria bacterium UBA11153 | reverse complement strand
AGGTAAGGCTCGCTGGAGGTAAGTAGTGCGAGCATCTTGCTCGCTTTTACTCTTTTTCAGAATATACAGTTTAAATGCGCAACAGCTTATATGGGGGGTTGATGATTAGCACCTTCAGGCTAGCTATGTTGCTCATCATTAACCAAAACAGTCGTTATATTATTAAAAATACTAGTTCCATAACCCCAAAAAATTTGGAAATCCTTATTCAGATTGAATTGTAAAATTTGAGTACATTTAGATGGAGTTGATCTTTCTTTATGACACTTTTTGTTATAGCAACCGCCAGGGCGGTTAAGGCATTCTCAAGTCCTCAAACCCTTGATTTTACAGCATTCTTCCCTAGCCCCTAGCCCCTAGCCCCTAGTCCCTTGCTATAATTTTTGTAAACAAAGAATAATTTTAGCGATGCCTCTGGCGCGCTTCGCGAACGCACGTCATTTTGGTCATAATTGGTAACAAAAGTAACAAAAATCCCAGTCAATTGCCTTTATCTTGAGAAGAGAGTTGGTGTCTTTTTTTTTGCCAACAATTGCCGAGCCAAACTTAACTAGCAAAATTGAATTATGACAGAAAAATTAACTGAACAAAGGGAAGATCTCTATATGGAGGTCATTAATAAATTGCTGGAATGCCCAAACGGACAAGAGCCTGAAGTATTGGATAATCATTTGGATTTAGTTGATGCTGGGTTAGTCCAAACTATGACGAAAGTAGCAGCCTATTTTGCTCATCATGATAATCCGGATGGTGCTAAGTTTTTAGTTCATGTTGCTCGCGAATTGGCTATCCAGTTAGGATTATATCAACCACCATCAACTCAAGATTGAGAAGCATAGATTTATCTGGTAAGGATTGTCATCTCTAAAACAATGGAAATTTTAGCGTCTGAAGTCTTGGGAACTAATAAGTTCGACCAATGTGCGATTAATATGGCATTGATTAATATTTGCGATCGCGAAAGTGATATTGGTCAAGAAATGCTCGCTTTGTACCGCGACTGGAAGGCGGAAACTGATGAAGCTGTTAGCAATCCTTGGCTAGACTTGCATCAGTTTACTATTTATGTGCCCCATCCCGATCGAGAATATGAAGGAATAACCATGGGAGAGGGTTTGACTAAAGGATATAATATTGAAGTTCAACGTGTTAAAGATCCCAGTCACATCCCTTACAAAATTCCTGAAGGCGGACATTTTATTGTTGTCCTCAAACAAAGAAGACTTGATGCTCCATTCCAAATCGCTGCTACTGGTATTTTGATTCGTCCTTTAGCAGCAATTGCACTGGATATTATTATAGATCCAGATAAAGGAGAATATCAGTCTCTAATTATTAAACATCCGATTATCAGAAATTATCCTGAAGGTTGGGAAGAGAAGTTTACCGCTTTTATTAAAGGTGAGATAACTAGTTACGATTTACCGAATGTAGTTGGTTATGTGGATAGTGCTTTCAATCGCGATTATCGCTCCCCTTCCTGGGATGAGATGTATTTAGCAGCTAATGGATTGGGAGGTTTTTAATGATGAATACAACATTAAGTGTAACAACGATGCAATGGTTGTGCCATCGCAATTACCATCCAGAAAATTTAGATTGGCGAGGGGATAATGGGGATACAGCCTTAATGAAGGCAACCAGAGAGAGCCACAATGAAATTGTTAAAGAATTAATTGAAGCTGGTGCAGAGCTTAATCTGAGAAATAATGACGGGAATAATGCTTTGTGGTTTGCTTGTTTTGCTAATAATTTCGAGATAATTAATTTATTGCTAGCGTCAGGAATCAATCTGGATAATCAAAACGATAATGGTGCAACGGCATTAATGTATGCAGCTTCAGCCGGAAAAACAGAAGTGCTGCGACTGCTGTTAAAAGCTGGAGCAAATACAGAATTAGCTAATTTAGATGATTTCAAAGCAATTGATTTTGCTGGTAACATGGAAATTTTAAAGGAGCTTAAATATGCTACTCGCTCAAGCTACAGGTAAAGAATATCACGATCGCACTAAACATTCTTATCTATCAGTCCAAATCGATCCTAATTATGTGGATCCTGCTAGTCAGCCTTCCCCGTTTAAATCTTATCCCAAATTCTATCGTAGGTTTCCATTAGAATCGGACAATACTCTCCATTTTTTTATTCATTTAACCCATGCCGTTACTTTCAGAAAGATTTATAAAGATGGAGTCTATAAATTAAGGGTAAATCCTTCCGCTGGGGCACTATACCCTACAGAAATTTACGTGCAGATTCGAGGTGTTAACGGATTGATTGACGGGATCTATCATCTGGAAGTTGCTACAGATTCTCTGGTACTTATCTATGAATTAATCGACGATGGATTAGAAAGTTATCTTCTTCCAAATCGCCTAGTCAAAGGATTTATATTTTTAGTTAGTTGTGTTTATTATCGCTCCAGTTGGAAATATAAAAATCGCAGCTTGCGCTATTGTTTCTTAGATAGCGGACATCATTTAGGCGCAATCGAAGCTTCTGCCTATTTACACGAGCGCGATTTAGAAATTATCTTTGATTTTGATAAAGTCTCTCTCAATCGAGATTTAGGTTTTGAAAATAAAGAGTTAGTGACTGCTGGTGCTATTTCTGGGGAAATCAAAGATAAGTCTGTCAGACAATTGCGCTACCCAATTCCTTTTGTCTGCGGCACCGATTATTTTGAACCTAATTACTTTATCGAAGCAGGCTATAAAAATACAGCCTTAATTACTAGTACTTACCGAAACTTAAACCATCCTCAATTTAAGTTCGATAGAGAAAGATGGCAGGAAACTATTTTAAAGCGTCGCTCGATGAGAAGATTTAAGAAAAATCCTATTTCTCAACTGGACTTTTTCAAGATCCTGGAAATATTGAAAGAGCCAATACCCACCAAAAGCTATGAAGATATGGAAATTTACTTAATCGTTAACCGGGTAGAAGGAATAGAGGCAGGTTTATATAAATATAATGAATTAATTAGACTGGGAGACTTTAGCGATAAAGCTGGTTATTTATGTGTTAACCAAGCCATCGCCAGAGACAGTGCTGTGACATTATTTTTCGTTTCCGGATATCAAAACTATCAAACTGCTCTGCAAATAGCTGGATTGATAGGACAAAGACTTTATTTAATAAGTAAATATTTAGAACTTGGTTGTAGTGGGATTGGGGCTTACTATGATGATGAAACTAAAGAATTTTTGGGTACAGAAAAAGACATCATTTATGCTATGGCAATTGGGAGATAAATCAAATTTCTAGTTATTAGATTAAGCAGTTTTTCACCCCCTAAATCCCCCTTAGTAAGGGGGACTTTCAAGGTAAATTCCCCTCCTTAATCAGAGGGACTTTTAAGGTAAATTCTTCCTTAATCAGGGATAATTTCAAGGGAAATTCCTCTTTAATCAGGGGGACTTTCAAGCAAATTCCTCCTTAATCAGGGGGA
>DOIX01000090.1:1716-3629 GCA_003511885.1 Cyanobacteria bacterium UBA11153 | reverse complement strand
TCCTCCTTAATCAGGGGGACTTTCAAGGTAAATTATTCCTTAATTAGGGGAACTTTCAAGGAAAATTACTTCCTTAATGAGGTGAAGGAAACCCATTGGGGGACTTTCAATAAAATTCCCCCCTTAATAAGGGGGGTTAGGGGGGTAATAACCGATAATATTTGTAACCAGGAACTTAAATTATCCAAAGTAGAGGAAATATATGAATCAAAAATTTTCGCATTCGCCTGACGATCTTCCTCCATCTAAGCTAACACAAATAGATGCCTTACTCCGTCGGGAATTAGAATTGTCGATTGGCATAAATTTTCATACTAGTTGTAGTAATAAAATGAAAATATTACTAGCAAAATGTGAATGGTATTTCACAACCAATTCCAGTGCCACAACTTTAGTAATTAATTGTCCAGACTTGACTACTAGTTGGAGTGTCTTGAATCAAGTAGTTGCGATCGCAACTACTCTAGAAAGCTTTGCCAGTAGCGGGAAAATCCGCATTTGTCCCCCAGTTGCTCAAGGGGAACCTTTTGAAATTAGAGTAGACGAACTAGATATCTACAGAGAATAATAATACATAACTTAGCCAGTAGTGGCGCGTTATGCGAAAGCTAACGCACCATCTACATTAGACAATTGACAATTTTTTAACTGTCAACTGTCCACTGTCAACTGTCAACTGTCCACTGTCAACTGTCCGCTGTCCACTGTTTAATGTGTTATAATATCCATGCCCGAAATTAAAAATTATATAATTAATGAAACCCGACGCAAAACAAATTCCAAATAACCAAGAAATTTCGCCCGTACTCGTTGCCAAAGGATTGTGCAAAAGTTTTGGCGGGATTCAAGCAGTAAGTGAGGCGAAAATTACTGTAACAAATCGTAGTATTACAGGCTTAATCGGTCCCAATGGTGCGGGGAAAACTACTTTATTTAACCTGCTATCAAATTTTATCCAACCTGATGGAGGTGAAGTAATTTTTGATGGGGAACCAATCCACCATTTGCCATCCCATCAAATTGCCTTACAAGGAATGGTAAGGACTTTTCAGGTAGCGCGAGTTTTATCTCGACTGTCTGTAATGGAAAATATGTTATTAGCTGCCCAAAAACAAACGGGAGAAAACTTTTGGCATGTCTGGCTGCAACCGCGCAAGTTGATTCAAGAAGAGCGTCAACTAAAACGAAAAGCGATGGAAATTTTAGAGTCAGTGGGATTGGAGAAAAAGGCACAGGATTACGCAGGTTCATTATCGGGTGGACAACGGAAGCTTTTGGAAATTGCCAGGGCTTTGATGGCGGATCCTAAATTAATTTTACTTGATGAACCTGCGGCTGGGGTAAATCCGACTTTAATTAATGAAATTTGCCAATATATTGTCAAATTACAGAAGGATGGTATCTCATTTCTGATTATTGAACATAATATGGATGTAATTATGTCACTTTGCGATCGCGTTTGGGTTTTGGCGGAAGGGAAAAACCTTGTAGATGGCACGCCAGAGGAAATTCAGAAGCATCCCGATGTCTTGAAAGCTTATTTGGGTGAGTAATTCAAAAAGTCAATAGTTAATTGTTAATAGTCAATCCTTAATAAGGAAAAGATAGTTTATCCCATCTCTACCTCAGTATCCGCTGTACCATTACCTACCAGGGCATCCGCTGTACCATTCCCTTAAAAAACCATGGAAAAAAACTGGAAAATTGGCTTATTATTCGGAATACCATTATTTATAGATCCTTCTTGGTTTTTCATCCTGATATTTGTGACAATCGTCAATACAGGAGACTTGGATCCAACCTACAGATCTGTGGTAGCTTGGGTAACAGGAGCGATTATGGCACTCCTACTATTTGGCTCAGTCTTATTACACGAATTAGGCCATAGTTTAGCAGCGCGATCGCAAGGAATT
>DOIX01000090.1:876-1501 GCA_003511885.1 Cyanobacteria bacterium UBA11153 | reverse complement strand
TAGCAGCGCGATCGCAAGGAATTCAAGTAAAATCCATTACCCTCTTCATTTTTGGCGGGATTGCGGCGATTGACAGAGAATCCAAGACACCAGGGGAAGCATTTCAAGTTGCGATCGCAGGACCGCTAGTCAGTTTCATGTTATTTGGTATATTTTATCTAGTCAGTCATACCATCGCCACAACTGGTTTAGCCCATACAGTCTTATCAGACATTGCCACCATTAACTTAGTCTTGGCAATATTTAACCTCATCCCCGGATTGCCCCTAGACGGAGGACAAGTATTAAAAGCAGCCGTCTGGAAAATTACCGGAAATCGCTTTACCGGAATCCATTGGGCAGCCAAAACCGGAAAAATTCTCGGTGGCATTGCGATCGCGCTAGGATTACTACTAATATTACAGACCGGAGATATCACAGCAATTTGGCTAACCCTCATCGGTAGCTTCGTCATGCGTAACGCCGATGCTTACGATCGATTAACAAAACTACAAGAAACTTTACTTCAACTAGTCGCCTCAGATGCCATGACTCGCGACTATCGAGTAGTAGATGGGAGAATGAGCTTACGCGCCTTTGCCGACGAATACATTTTGGCAGATACTCAAACCCCCATCCCCTACTA
>DOIX01000090.1:402-627 GCA_003511885.1 Cyanobacteria bacterium UBA11153 | reverse complement strand
AACGGACGTTATCAAGGCTTAGTTTCTTTTGAAGACTTACAGGTTATCGAGCGCAGCAATTGGGAAACAGATACAGTGGAAGAAATTGTCCAGAGTTTATCAGAAATTCCCACAGTAGTCGAAAAAACCACCCTAGCAGAAGTAATCAAAAAGCTAGAAACCCTACAACTTAAAAGCATAACAGTACTTTCTCCCGCCGATGCGATCGCAGGCGTAATTGACAGA
>DOIX01000090.1:0-164 GCA_003511885.1 Cyanobacteria bacterium UBA11153 | reverse complement strand
CGATCGCAGGCGTAATTGACAGAGGAGACATCATCCGCGCCATTGCCACCAAACTAAATCTACCCATTCCAGAAGCAGAGATCAAACGAATTAAAATGGAAGGCACTTATCCGGCAGGCTTACAACTTGGCGCAATTGCCCAAGGAATAGTTGACAGTTGACAG
>DOIX01000088.1 GCA_003511885.1 Cyanobacteria bacterium UBA11153 | reverse complement strand
CGGAGAATGAAACAGCCCTGGGGGGCAGGGGGGCAGGGGAGAAAAATAATTGAGATGATAACGGGGGTTTGAAAAGCGAATTTAGTATAACCTCTCACCTCTTTAACAGGTAAAAATATAAAATAGGTAGTAATCTTGAACAAATATGGCAGACACGCTGCAAGCATCTTCAGAGGGAATCGCCACGATAGAGCGAGCAATCCGCCGTAAAGGTTGGACAAAAACTCAAACCCCCCTATTTTGGGAGGCAGCCCATACTTCCCAAGCCACTCTGCGACGGTTTTGGTTGGGGAAACGGATTCAACGGGAAACATTTATCGCAATTTGTGCCGCAGTGGGGATTAGTAATTGGCAAGGAATTGCGGCTCAAAATACATTTGAAGATATCGACTTACCCAACGACGTTTTTACCCAAGTTACCCCTCTTCCTTCCCAATTCAGTGAAAGACGATTAGCGGCAATTGTTTTTACTGATGCTGTCAATTTCAGTATGAGAATGGCAGCTAATGAGGAGCAGACTTTAGGGTTAATCCGGCGAGATTTACAGATGATGGCATCTGTTTGCAGTCACCATCAAGGCAGAGTGCTTAAATTTACAGGTGATGGATTATTAATGTATTTTACTAGTGCGATTGAAGCAGTTTCCTGTGCCTTGGATATTCAAGCTAATTTAGCTGATGCTACTGTTAATTTATCAGATATAGATATTATTGAACATCGCTTTGGCATTCATCTCGGAGATGTATTTTTCAGCGATGGTGATGTGATGGGTAATGGAGTCAATATTGCTTCCCGGTTACAAACCCAAGCTGCACCTGGGGGAATTTGTATGTCTCAAACTGTGTATGATGTAGTGAAAAGTACCTTGAATTTACACGCTACCTGTTTGGGGGTGAAAGATTTAAAAAATATTACCGAAACAATTCTGGTATATCAAATTGGGGGAGTTAATGTAGTTCATCAGAATTCAGAAAAGTTAGAAACTAAGCCAGCTCAACCAATTCCGATTCAAGAAAATCTCAATTCCCCTTCTCTCCCTTTACCGACAGTGCCGGAAGGAGCAGTACATCTAGATTCTATTTTTTATATCACAAGATCCCCGATCGAAGAAAATTGCTATGAAGAAATTACTCGCCCTGGCGGATTAATTCGCCTTAAAGCACCCAGACAGATGGGTAAAACTTCTCTTTTAGATCGTATTATCGATTATGGAGATTGCCAAGATTATCAAACTATTCGTTTAAATCTCTTGCAAGCAGAAGCCAGCGTATTTAGTAGCGTGGAGCGTTTTTTTCGGTGGTTTTGTGCCTGTGTGAGTCAAAAGCTGAGGCTCCCTTCTCAAGTTAAAGACTATTGGGATGAAGATAGGGGTAGTTTAGTTAATTGTACGATCTATTTTGAAGCTTATCTCTTAGAATCTATAGATAGCCCTTTAGTTTTAGGTTTAGATGAGGTAGACAGAATATTTCAGTTTCCGGAAATTGCCCAAAGTTTTTTCCCCATGCTGCGGAGTTGGCATGAAGAAGCCAAAATGACAGATATTTGGGAAAAATTACGCATCGTAGTAGTCCATTCTACAGAAGATTACGGAACGTTGGATATTAATCAATCCCCCTTTAATGTGGGATTATCTGTAGAATTACCTGAGTTTACAGCACAACAAGTTAAGGATTTAGCCCAACGCCATCAACTGAAATGGAATGATACTGAAGTCGCGCAATTAGTGGAAATGGTAGGGGGACATCCTTATCTAGTGCGGTTAGCACTGTATCATATTGCTCGCTCTTATGTAACCCTCGAAAAATTACTGAAAGATGCGCCAACCGAAGGAGGAATTTACGAAGAACACTTACGCCGTCACTGGGTTAAACTTAAAGAAAATCCCCAACTCCTCGCCGGATTGCAACAAGTAGTTACTGCATCCGAAGCTGTGCGGCTAGAAACCATGCAAGCCTATCAGTTATATAGTATGGGCTTAATTAAAAGACATGCTACTGGCGTTATCCCCCGTTGTGAATTATATCGCCAGTATTTGCGATCGCAACTTTTTCCCTAACGAATAGCAATCGCAATTTGATATAAAAACTTTATTTACAGATGGCTTGGCAGATACAAGATGGCGAGCCTAAATCGGGCACATCACCTAACTGAGGGAACCCAAGCGTGAGAGATCGCCGGGATATGGTAAGGCACAGTAGTGATTTCATTAGCTTATCACAAAATTAACCATCGCAACCGCCACATCGGTGAAGACAGTTAGGACATCATCAACAGAGACTTCAACGTTTGACAATAGACACTTGACAGTTATACATCCTTTTTCTGTCCCCTATCCCCTATCCACTGGTAAGCTGCTACGCATTTAATTTGTATATCCCCACACCCTACACCCCACAACCCTTTCGACAAATTTATTATCCAATTTAGATGCGCCGCAGCTTATATGTCCTGTTAAGCAATTCCATAAAATAAACCCAAGCGTGAGAGATCGCTGGGTTAAGGAAGATGAGATAGTAGGTATTACATAGCGTATCACATACTGAGGGTAGCGATCGCAAAACATCAAGTTGCTTTGCCAGAAGCCTTTAGCCTTCAAGCTCACAGCAGAGCTAGAGCAACCACTAGGGCAACCCCGAGATTCTCAATTCCTCAAACCATGGATTGAAAGCTTTCTGCTCGAGCCAATAGCCAATAACCAATAATCCCTTGCGATATAGCAACCGCCACAGCAGTTAGGGCATAGAGAGATTGGTAGGGGTGTTAGCGCCCTTCGTGGCGAAGCCTAGCAAGAGGGCGATAAGAAAGGCAACAAACCCTAAATATTTATATCCTCTTGCTTCACCCTTCCCTCACTATAAAACCCCGAGCAGCTATCAAGATGCCACTGAATATACAGAGTAAGATCGAACTACTTCTAGCGGTATTGGAGTAGGAGTTTCCCAGCTTTTGACATCACAGTGAGTAGTTTGCGTCGCCATTTGCAGTACCTCCATCTGAGACATCAGAGTTTGGAGCTGATTTTGAAGTTGTTCAACCTGAGAAGACATTGGTGAGATAAATCCCGTGGATGCCTCGATTCCTCTCTTCAGCCTGCTATAACCCAAAACAATTTGTGCTGACGCAAATTTAGCGGCAGCTCCTTGTACCGTCAGTTGATGGAATGAAATCGGTTGCGACTCAATTGGATGGTTTCTAATAATTAGCGGTTGCACTACTGGTAAATCTACTGACTTGTAAACCACCTGCTCCGGCACTGGTTGCCCTTGACTTTCTCCCTCCACCATCTCCGATATTTCTGGTTGAATTTCTGCCTCCAAAAATATTTTCAGCCCAGAGGCTTCCAACCCTGCTTCTGACATCTTGATGGCTTCTAATAATTCCTGTTTTTTCTTGAGATGTTGTTCTAATTCCGACAATTGATCCTGTGTCTGTTGAGATTTACGAGAAGACTGTCGCCACCCAGTTAACGCAACAGTTGCGATACCTGTGCTAAGACTAATTGCTCCCGCCAAACCTAAATAAGGAGTGGCAATATCTCTTATCTTACCCTGTAATAACGACTCCTTCTGAACTTGAATAGTTACAGGCTCATCGCCAAAGACAGCTAATGGTAAAGTCAAAGCTGAAAAAACCGTAGCTGAAACCATTAATGGAGTAAGAATATATTTTTTAAGCGAAGCGCCTGTCATAATTAATCGTTCCTAGTAGGAATTTGCCGTGTCATTCGCGAATGTGTAGAAATACTAACTTGATGCACCTACTGTCAATTTAGTCTTGAGTGTTGAAAAAAGCAAGTTTGATTGCTGCCGCGTTAATCCCCTGCTCTTTTCCGCTACCATCTTAGCAAGATTTTCCTTAATTTTCCAGTCCTACACATCAACTTTGTAAGGATCTGATGAAGTATCCAGCGTCAAATACTGAATTGGTAATGATTTATACTTATACCACAGCATTAGCACCACTCTGGACTGTCGAATTAATTTCCGAAAAATTATTTATTTTGTGGCTATTAATTTTAGATGAAACGTATGTAAATGCGATCGCAGCTTTTGAGCGATCTAGATCGCATCCAGAGGGGAGTGGGAGAGCGGATGCCCTGGTGAGTAGTGGCACACCGGATGCCTTGTCTCCCTACTCCCCACCCTACACCCTACTCCCTACACCCTACGCCCTACTCCCTACTCCGATGGAGCAAAGTTGAATTTTTTTTAACTTCTGTAACCTTTTGATCGAGGAGATGAGACCGCTGCGGTAAACTAAGCCTTGATCCTGATTATCAATTATCGAGAACACTCGTTTGGAGCCCTTATTCTATGTCTCATGCCGTCAAAATCTACGATACCTGTATTGGCTGCACTCAATGCGTCCGGGCTTGTCCTTTAGACGTGTTGGAGATGGTACCCTGGGATGGCTGCAAAGCTGGTCAGATTGCCTCCTCTCCTCGCACTGAAGATTGCGTCGGTTGCAAGCGGTGTGAAACTGCCTGCCCCACTGATTTCTTGAGCATTCGGGTATATCTAGGGGCAGAAACTACCCGCAGTATGGGTCTATCTTACTAAAAGGCATAGCAATCCATTCCTAACTGACAGGGAAACGGTGGCATTAATATCACAGGAGTTTCCGATTTATTAATGTTCCCGTGTCCCTGTTTGGTTTTTGCAGCAGCCCAAATCTAAACATAGACTTAAAATCTTCATGGTTTTTTTAGCTTAAACTAAAAAATTCCCCCACACCCCACACCCTGCCTTAATAAAAAGACTTTTTCATCAAACCCTATCTATCCATACACTCTGGTGTGGTTACGGTAAAATTGCTCTCAACATCTCCTGTTCAACCGTCCATTTCTAATTGTCCAGCCACCTTGACGTTCTGAGGATTGCCCATTAGCCTTGATCGAAGATAGGAACACTTCGTCAAAGCAGTAGGAGTGAAGGGTTAAATGTGTGGCATAGTTGGCTATATCGGGACTCAAGCAGCTACAGATATTTTAATGGCAGGGTTAGAGAAACTGGAATACCGGGGCTATGATTCTGCTGGCATAGCCACTATCTGGGAAGGAGACATCCACTCTGTCCGTGCTAAGGGCAAACTTTATAATTTGCGCGAAAAGCTGGAACAAATTGCGAATGCAGCACAAATTGGGATCGGACATACCCGTTGGGCAACTCACGGTAAGCCAGAAGAATATAATGCCCATCCTCACACAGATACTCGGGGGCGAGTGGCGGTGGTACAGAATGGAATTATTGAAAATTATCGGGAATTACGCGAACAATTGCAAAAACGGGGACATGAATTCTCTTCCGATACTGATACCGAAGTCATTCCTCATTTAGTTGCCGAATTCTTACAAAATCTCTCTACTCCCCATACCTCACTCCCCACGCCCCTGTTAGAAGCAGTCAGACAAGCTGTAAATCAATTAAAGGGAGCATTTGCGATCGCAGTTATCTGTGCTGATTATCCTGATGAATTGATTGTCGCTAGACAACAGGCTCCTTTAATTATCGGTTTCGGGCAAGGGGAATTTTTCTGTGCTTCGGATACCCCAGCGATTGTCCCTTATACTCGTGCTGTTTTAAATCTGGAAAATGGGGAATTAGCCAAACTGACTCCCTTGGGTGTTGAGGTTTATAATTTTGGCGGGGATAGACTCAAGAAATTTCCCCGTACTCTGAATTGGAATCCGATGCAAGTGGAAAAGCAAGGATTTCGTCATTTTATGCTCAAGGAAATTTATGAGCAACCGGGAGTAGTACGGACTTGTTTGGAAACTTATATTAATAGCGATTGGCATCCTGATAGTAGTCAAGTAGTGGAGGATGGAGTAAGGGATGGAGCTAATCCAATAAAATTGGGTATTCCTGATGCCTTTTATGATTCTTTAGCCCAAATTCAGATATTAGCTTGCGGTACGAGTTGGCACGCTAGTTTAGTAGGAAAATATCTGTTAGAACAATTAGCAGGAATTCCGACTATAGTACAATATGCTTCTGAGTTTCGCTATGCCCCATCACCTTTAATACCAAATACTCTAACTATTGGAGTCACTCAGTCTGGAGAAACGGCAGATACCTTGGCAGCGCTGGATATGGAACAACAGCGGCGGATGGATTTGGGTACAGATAATCAGGCGCGATTGTTAGGAATTACTAATCGTCGGGAAAGTTCGATTGCTCATTTAGTACCGCATATTATTGAAACTCATGCTGGAATAGAAATTGGGGTGGCTGCCACTAAAACTTTTGTGACTCAGCTAGTCGCATTTTACTGTTTGGCATTAGATTTAGCCTATCGAAAAAAAACATTACCTCTATCGCAGATTACTGAAATTATTACTGAGTTGCGACAATTACCTTCGCAAATGGAGATAGTTTTAGAGAGTCAAGAGCGCTATATTGAGGAGTTAGCTCATGATTTTACGGAAACTCAAGATTTCATTTTTATTGGCAGGGGCATTAATTTCCCGATTGCTTTAGAAGGGGCACTAAAATTAAAGGAAATTAGTTATATTCATGCTGAAGGTTATCCAGCAGGAGAGATGAAACACGGTCCGATCGCTCTGTTGGATGCTAAAGTACCAGTAGTTGCGATCGCTATGCCGGGAATGGTTTATGAAAAAGTCCTTTCTAATGCTCAGGAAGCCAAAGCGCGAGATGCTAGGTTAATTGGGGTAACGCCTCGGAACGATCGAGAGGCAGCCCATGTTTTCGATCATCTTTTGCCTGTACCTGTGGTGGATGAGCTACTTTCACCAATTTTGACGGTAATTCCCTTACAGTTATTGGCTTATCATATTGCAGCTCGGCGCGGTTTGGATGTGGATCAACCCAGGAATTTAGCTAAATCTGTGACAGTGGAGTAGTGGTGGACAATTGATAGTTGACAGTTGACAGTGGACAGTTGACAGTTGACAGTGGACAGTGGACAGTGGACAGTGGACAGTTGACAGTGGACAGTTGACAGTGGATAGTGGACAGTGGACAGTGGACAGTTCTAACAG
>DOIX01000271.1 GCA_003511885.1 Cyanobacteria bacterium UBA11153 | reverse complement strand
ACAACTCATTTAGGATTGCTATATCATGTCCGCTAGCATCGGTTGTGTATAGTTTGAGCTGTTGTAGGGGCGTTGCATTCGGACGATAACTTCTGTAATAAACCCAAATTATGCTATCCGAATGCAACGCCCTGCCTTTACGCTACCGATACAACCGGACTTGATATTACACCTGTTTAATTAAGTTTCGTAAAAAAATTTACCTCATCTTACAGCGGATGGCGAAAAAAGTTACAAAAATTAACATTATTAACTTTTTTTACAACCACTGGTAATTATGAGACGCTCGTGTTGTAGGATGGGCTAGGTTAAGCGAGGAGCCCCGATCTTGTAGAAAAAATTTACAAAAAAAATGGGTAGGTAGATCGAGGAGCGCCGATATCGTATCAAAACTTTACAAAAGAATAGGATGGGAATGGAACACTTAATGTTGAGAGACGATCCCCTGTGGTTTAAAGATGCCGTAATTTACGAAGTCCCCGTGCGAGCATTTGCCGACAGCAACGGAGATGGGATTGGTGACTTTCGGGGATTGACAGGAAAACTGGACTATTTGCAAGACTTAGGCGTAACAGCCATCTGGGTGTTGCCATTTTTCCCATCGCCTTTGCGAGATGATGGTTACGACATTGCCGACTACACAAGTATTAATCCCATTTACGGGACATTGGCTGACTTTCAAGAATTATTAGATGCCGCCCACGATCGCGGAATTCGGGTGATTATTGAATTAATTGTCAACCATACGTCGGATCGACATCCATGGTTTCAAAGGGCGAGGAAAGCAGAGCCAGGGAGCAAAGAAAGAAATTTTTACGTTTGGAGCGATACGCCAGATAAATATCCAGACGTGCGGATTATCTTTCAGGATTACGAGACTTCCAACTGGGCATGGGATCCCGTAGCAAAAGCTTATTATTGGCATCGCTTCTACTCTCACCAGCCAGATTTAAACTATGAATCGCCAGAAGTACAGAAAGCTATTTTAGAAATCGTGGATTTCTGGTTCAAGATGGGAGTAGATGGAATGCGGTTAGACGCAGTACCCTATCTATGTGTAGAAGAAGGGACAAACTGCGAAAACTTACCCCCAACTCACGCCTTTCTCAAGAAATTGCGATCGCACATTGATACCAACTTCCCCAATCGGATGCTACTAGCAGAAGCCAATCAATGGCCTGAAGACGCAGCAGCCTATTATGGTGAAGGGGATGAGTGCCACATGAACTTCCATTTCCCCCTCATGCCCCGTCTCTTCATGGCATTGCGGATGGAAGACAGTTTCCCCATTGCCGATATTCTCAAACAAACCCCAACGATTCCCGATAATTGTCAATGGGCGCTCTTCCTGCGGAATCACGACGAACTAACCTTAGAAATGGTAAGCGATGAAGACCGAGACTATATGTATCGAGTCTATGCCCAAGACACAGAAGCGCGATTAAATTTAGGGATTCGTCGTCGCCTTGCACCCTTACTAGGGAACGATCGTCGTCAGATTGAATTGATGAATGCTCTTTTATTATCTCTGCCCGGAACCCCAGTTTTATATTATGGGGACGAGATTGGGATGGGAGATAATATATATTTGGGCGATCGCAATGGCGTGCGGACTCCGATGCAGTGGAGTCCGGATCGCAATACGGGTTTTAGTCGAGCGAATCCTCACCGTCTCTATTTACCAGCAATTGTCGAGTCGGAATACCACTACGAAGCCATTAACGTAGAAGCCCAACAAGCCAATACCAATTCTCTCTGGTGGTGGATGAAGCGACTTCTGGCAACGAGAGCGCGGTATCAAGCTTTTGGTCGCGGTACTTTTGAGTTACTCTATCCAGAGAATCGCAAAGTTCTTGCCTTTATTCGTACCTATCAGGGAGAACATATTCTGGTAGTAGTCAATTTGTCGCGTTTTTCCCAAACCGTGGAATTAGACTTGTCTTCCTGCCAAGGGATGGTTCCCGTAGAAATGTTTGGGCGAGTCAAATTTCCACCTATTACTAGTAATAGTTATTTTCTCAGTCTCAGTCCCTATAGCTTTTACTGGTTTGCCCTTCAGTTGGAAGAGAGTTTGACTGGAGTGCCCCAACCAACCGCGCAGCTACCAACCCTAACCGTAAAGGGCAAATGGCAAAATGTATTTACCCAAAAATTAGCGAAAGCAGCCTTAGAGTCCATTTTGGCAGACTTTTTGCCCACCTGTCCCTGGTTTATCGGGCAAGACAAGACAATTCGCGCAGTTGAAATCAACGAGACAATTCCCATCCGCTATCAAGACAAAGAAGCAGAAATCTTATTATTGCAGGTTGAATATACCGAAGACTTGCCAGAAACCTACGTTTTGCCCGTTACCTGTGGCATTGACGTGATTGAAGGAGGAATTACCAAAATTCAAACCAGCCAAGAAACAAGAATTCTCTGTGATGCCATAACAGATAAAGACTTTTTAGGCATTTTCCTAGAGGCAATCTCCCAAAACCGCACTTACAAAGGCAGTCGAGGGGAACTAGTAGCATCGGCTTCAGGATTATTTGCTCAGTTATCTCCAGAAGGAGAAAATGCCACCTTTGAACCCTATCCATTTAAAGGCATACAGGATAATAATTCGATTATTTACGGCAATCGTTTTATCCTCAAACTCTATCGCCAAGTAGAAGCAGGAATTAACCCCGATAGCGAAGTCCGTCACTTTTTAACCAAAAAAGAAGCGAGCAACTATGTAGCCCGAATTGCTGGAGAAATCAAATATCAGCGTCCGGGATCCCAACCAACTGCGATAGCAATTTTGCAAGAATATATCCCCGATACTACTAGTGCCTGGTCCTATACCCTTGATAGTCTGCGGCTCTATTTCGAGCAAATTATGGTCAAGCAATTCGATTGGAATCAAGTCCATTTACCCTCAACAGTTATGAGTGAGGTGCAAACCCTGGAAATTCCCGACTTTATTGGCGAAACGATTGGGGCTTACCTGGGTTCAGCCCAACTCCTAGGAAAGCAAACAGCCCAACTCCATACCATCCTTGCCTCCGATCTGGAAAATCGCGATTTTGCCCCAGAAGCCTTTACCAGTTTTTATCAAAGATCCATCTATCAATATAGTCGCAACCTGGCTGGAAAAGTTCTCCTCTCTTTGAAAAAACATCTGGGACAATTACCAGAATCATCGCAAAAATTAGCACACAAAGTTCTCGCCCATCAGGAAGATATTTTCGATCGCTTCCGCTCAATTTTGATCCAAAAGATTACCGCCCAACGCACTCGCTGTCACGGGCAATATCATTTAGGTCAGGTTCTTTATACAGGGAAAGATTTTATCATTATTGACTTTAAAGGTGAAAGAAGTCGCCCCTTAAACGAAAGGCGGATGAAGCGCTCCCCTCTGCGAGATGTAGCGGGAATGCTCCAATCTTTCAACTATGCGACTCGAGTCGCACTCTCAAAAGAACTTGATTCTGGCATGATCCGCCCAGACAATTTACCCTTGATGAAACAATGGGCAGAGTTTTGGTATAGTTGGGTCGGTGCTGCTTTTTTAAATGCTTATCTCAGTAGCGCCGCCAATTCAAATTTCTTACCCAAAACTAACCAAGAATTGCGAGTCTTACTTGATGCTTATCTATTAGAGAAAGCAATTCAAGACTTGAACCGACAACTCACTAAGCGCTCGGATTGGGTGGAGATATCTTTAGCACAGATACTCCATTACTTAGGAGCATAAATTGGTGGAGAGAATCAAAAGATTTCGCTCCAATTAATTTGGAACAACCTCACTAAAAATATAAGTGGGTGAGTATGGCAGAATATCCTTTAATTTGTCTTGGATCAAACTTGCCATATTTCACCCACTAAGAGCCAGGAGTATTGGAGATAGCAGTTAAAGCTCTTGAGAAGGGAGAAGGGAGAAGGGGAGAAAAAAATGGAATAACGATAACGGGGGTTT
>DOIX01000398.1 GCA_003511885.1 Cyanobacteria bacterium UBA11153 | reverse complement strand
TAAAGGTACTATTAGCATCGCCAAATATATTTTCAGTAATTTGGACGTTTCTCACAGGTACGTCACCTAAATTACTGACAATTACAGTATAGGGAACTGTGTAAGTACCATTTTGATTGTTAACTGGCGCACCTGCGGCTTTCGCTACTCCCAATACTGGTTTTTCGGTAAGTAAAATCGTGGTAGGGCTGGTATCATCAGTGGGATTTTTATTCCCATTAGGATCGGGATTTCCTCCATTTACTGAATCATCTGTGACTGTTTTACCACCGGGAGTGGAGCCTGTGGCAGAAGCACTATTATTAAATGGACCTAAGTTACCGTTAGGGGTAATTTTGACTTTAAAGTTTAGAGTCGCTGTCGCACCTAGGGGGAGGGTACTATTTGCATTGAGCAAATTGGTATTAGTAGTACCGTTAAAAGCGGGATTAATTACTAAACCGGGAATACTAGATGTTGGTGTTCCGTCAATCACAAAAGTGGTAGGTGCGGGGAAAGTCCCTGTTAAATTTTCTACTACTTGCACCTGATTTAGGGCAATATTTCCGAAGTTTTGCACGGCAATAGTGTATGGTACAGTGTAAGTACCATCGCCATTATTAACGATCGTTCCGGCTTGTTTAGCTAATCCAATGGATGGTCTTTCTTCTAAACGAACTACTGTGGGACTTTGTTCGTTAGGATTGCCATCACCATTAGGATCGGTACTATTACCATCTACAGAGTTATCAGTAACAGTAGTACCTCCTGGAGTTCTCCCACTACCCACTGCATTATTATTGTAAGGACCTAAATTACCAGTGGGTGTAACTTTGACGGTAAATGAGATAGTTGCCAAGCCACCGAAGGGTAAATTACTAGTAGCAGTAGTTAGGAGATTAGTATTAGTCTTACCATCAAAAGCCGGATTAACTGTCAGGTTAGGAATACTGCTAATAGGAGTCCCTTGAATGCTAAAAGTAGCAGGTGCAGCAAAAGTGCTATTAAGGTTTTCTACTACTTGCACCTGACTCAAGGCAACGTTCCCCAAGTTTTGCACAGTAACAGTGTAAGGTATATTAAAAGAACCATCACCATTATCTACTGGATCTCCTGCGGCTTTCGCCACACCTAATACAGGAGTTTCCGGGAAATTTACTGGGGTAGGGACGCTATTATTACCGGGATTTTTATCGTTATCGGGATCCACATTACCACCATTAGTGGAAGTATCTGTTTTTACGACTCCTCCAGGTGTAGTTCCCGTCGCCACCGCCAGATTATTATAAGTACCCAGTTTCCCAGCCGGAGTCACTTGAACGCTAAAAGAAATGGTGGCACTTTGTCCAAAGCCGAGGGTTTGGTTTCCCGCTAAAACATTCTTATCGCTATTACCATTAAAACTAGGATTGAAAGCAGTTAGTGGACCGCTGACAACTGTTGGCGGAGAGACGATTATGGCATTAGCTGCACCATTAAAGGTGCTATTAACTCCACCAAATATATCTTCAGTTAACTGGACATTATTTAAAGCAACGTTGCCCAAATTACTCACGACAACCGTATAAGGTACGGTAAAAGTCCCATTATTATTATTAACTGGCGTACCAGCCGACTTCGCTACACCCAAAATTGGTTCTTCTGGAAAGACAACAGGAGTAGGAGTGTTATTATTTTTCGGATTACCATCATTATCCGGATCCGTATTCGCACCATTTTCCGATTGATCCGTAGCAGTTGTCCCAGAAGGAGCAGTACCGTTACCTACTGCGGTATTATTATAAGGACCAAGATTGCCAGCAGGAGTAACTTTAACCGTAAAAGTAATTGTCGCTTTAGCTCCCACAGCCAGAGGTTGAGTACCTGCCAAAAGATTTTGATTAGTAGTACCATTAAAAGCAGGATTAGCCGCCGTAATCGAACCCGTAACCGCAGGAGCAACAGCAATACTAAATCCACCTGCACCTGTAAAAGTAGTAGCCAAATCTTCTGTAACTTGGACATTACTTAAAGGCACATTACCTTTATTTTCCACTACCACAGTATAAGGAACATTGAAAGTACCATCCGAATTTTTCGTCGCCCCCCCTGCTTGTTTCGCTACCCCCAGTAAAGGATTTTCTGCTACTAAAGCAACCGTATAAGGATCTGATTCCGTTCCATTTGGGCGATTATCCAAACTTTGACCATCATTATCAAATAAATCAGAAACATCATTATTTCTCGTCACCGTAGCCGTATTAGTTAAAGGATTAGCCGCAGCAGCAGTAAGTTGGGCTTGAATTGTAATTCTTGCCTTAGAATTAGGATTGAGAGAGACAGGCACAGCCAGATTTTGTCCAGCCACATTAACCGCACCGCAACTCCCCGTACCAGCCGTTACCCCACAACTAACATTAGCCGCAGTAAAAGTAACCCCAGGAGGCAAAGTATCTGTAACAGGAACAGCAGTTACAGCACTAGGATTAGCGAAATTACTGGTATTAGCATTAGTAACATCAATCGTAAAAGTAATCGGTCCTGGGAATATAACTGGATTCGGAGTACTATGGCTTTTATCAATTTGCAAATCAGCAGATTTAACGATAATTTTATTCGGTAAATCGATGGGTGCTACTAAAGATGTCCAAGTATCAATCCCTGTTTCATCGCCAAATCCATTATTCTGACCATCTCCCCATATATGCGCTCCGCTAGAACTACTAACTCCATTTAACGCACTAATAGGCTTGGGGGGGGAATTACCGGAGCCATCTAGTTTTTTTGTCGGCAAACCTGCATCATTGTAATAGATCCTGCTATCTTCTACAATTTCCACACCGGGAGGGGTATTGGGTTGTAACCGTTCAATAATTAACCCTTTACGGGCGTTTTCCGCATCGGCTAAAGGGAAATGAACGTCACCAATGAAAATTGTTAATTTGGGTTGGTAACCCAAGGCATTAGGAGGCACATCTACACCATTACCATCTTTACCATCCCAGACAATTGTGTTTGCACCAGTCTGAGTAACACCCTGAAGAATCCGGTCGTTAGCATTGCCATATTCACCATCTCCATTAACATCAATAGTGACAGCATAGTCTCCTGGTTCGATTGAATTACTCAGATTGAAACTGAAAGTGCCACCAAGTCCTGAACCTGCTTGATTTGGCGTACCCTCCTTACCAAGAAACTGAAAATTTGTAATCTGGGGAATAGGTTGTGGTATTGCCGGACGCAACCAAGTAGAACCACTTGGGGTGTTAGCTGTTTCTGGTAAGGTTGGGTCAGGATGATTGAAGAAAATTTTATAGGTTGTATCGGTAGCTGTATCTGGTAAACCTGGCTTCTGTACGGTAACGCCGGGGGGAAGCTCAATGTTTGATCCTACTCTTACTGTGGTTGTCGATTTGAAAGATGGTATGCCGTTTTGTTTAAAACCATTATTGTTAGCAAAAAATACAAAACCAACCGGGTCTAATTCATTAAGATTGACTCGATAGACATAGCCTTGATCGGTTTGAATATAAACAATAGAATTGAGCAATCCTCTGACAGCATTGTTAGTATTTCCCATATTTAAAGGTAAAAAATTAGTATAAACTCTACCTGATTGAGGAACATCAACACCGTTAACAGGTTTAGTTACAGTAACATCCCAAGAGGCAATAAATGGATCGTCAGATGAATTAATATCAGTTGGATTAGGAAACCAATTACTAGTGGTAAGTATCGGTGTTAAGTTGTCTGACTGAGTAGTAGGATTGGGACTAACAAAATCAATTTCCCAAACACCTCCTTGAGTTGCACCAACTAGAACTTGGCAAGGAGTGTAAGTCCGATTAGCTTCCGCCGCAGGGTCAGCAATTTTCCCTACTGATAAATCGCAAGTTCCACTGGTACCATTGGGATCGCGGTATTGAATCTTTCCCTGACTAATACCTACAACAGAGGAAGCAAGATTAATAGTCTCACCTGGATTTGCATAAACCTTAATTATAGTTTTACGCGCTATACCCACAACGGTATCTGTCCGGGTTCGAGCATCCAAGAAAGGGCGATAAGATGTAGCAGGAGTCAGAGTCTCAATTAAATCTATAGTGCCTTCCGCACGGACAAGAGTAGGAAAGCTCAAATTCATCGCTAAAACCGCACCACCAAGAAACAAACGAGGGTAAGGAAAACCTTTACCTGATGAATTTAACGATTGTGGATTTTTTAAACCTACACCTCTAGCAATTTTGAATAGAGTCTGACAGGAAATATCTTTACTCATAGAAAATGGCATCCCTTTGCAGGAAGCAAAACAGCTCGCTTAAATGGAATGAATATTGGTAGGATGCACAATAACGATCGAGAAAGGTCACCTAAAATAGAGAGTAAAATCGACTCTGTTATCTATATTGCCCTGATGACGGTTTTGCTTGATGAGAATCTTCCCAGTGTTGAATGAAGGCGATGAAATGTAATGGTTATGGTAGAGGCACGCGAGACTGGAACAATCTGGGAAGTGGGTGCTTGACTTACTCTGGCCAAGGTATAAAAGAAATAATGTAAAGGATTGTAGCAGAGTTTGAGTAATTTTTGGCTTTGGTTGGGGGAGAGTGCGTCTTGGCTGATAGTTTCCCATTGATGGGGATAACCGGGCAGTGGTTGAAACCACTGCCTCATCGCTCAAGTCGCCTGAAATTGACTGGATGGGAGTTTTTGTCCTTTGCTTCTATGGGTGGCGGTAGCCCGACAGGGATTTCAATCCCTGTCTGATAGCTGAAGTCCCCCATTCTCTATGCCTCCACCCAATCTGGAAAATACTATGTGTAACTTCAGGTTAAGATTGATAGCGGATGCCAGCTTGTTTCAACCTACTGATAGCTTCACCTAAGCGATCGCAATCTGCAATCAAACTCACTCTCACGTATCCTTCACCGCCGATACCAAAGGCGTTTCCGGGCGTTACGACTACTCCGGTTTTTTGCAAGATATTGAGGGCAAAATCGGTGGAAGTCTCTCCTGGCGGGCAGGGAACCCATAGATACATAGTGGCTTTGGATTTGGGAATTTCCCAACCTAATTCCCCTAATCCTTGAATTAGGAAATCGCGGCGACGAATGTAACGTTGTTGGACTTCATTGAGGTGACTATCTGGTAGTTGCAATGCGGTTTCGGCGGCTGTTTGTAAAGCGGCAAAAATACCATAATCGAGATTGGTTTTTAAGGTACGCAATCCTTGAATAATATGGCGATTTCCGACGACAAAACCGACTCGCCAACCTGCCATATTGTAGGTTTTCGATAGGGTATGGAATTCCACGCCAACTTCCTTGCCACCAGGAATTTCTAGTAAGCTGGTGGGTTGATAGCCATCAAAAGCTAATTCTGCATAACATAAGTCATGAACTAGCAAAATCGAATAGCGACGGGCAAAAGCGACAATTTCTTCAAAAAATTCGCGGGGGGCTGTAGCAGTAGTCGGATTGCTGGGATAATTAAAGTAGAGAATTTTCGCTCTTTGGGCAACTTCATCGGGAATTGCCGTTAAATCAATCAGCCAATCGTTTTCCGGTTTGAGAATTAAACTATAAATTTCTCCTCCAGCAATTAATGGACCGCGAAAGTGGGGAGGATAAGAGGGACTAGGAACTAAAATTAAGTCACCGGGATTAATATAAGCTAAAGCTAAGTGAGTTAATCCTTCCTTAGATCCCAATAGAGGCAAAGCCTCACTATCTGGATTTAAGTCAACATCATAACGACGGCGATACCAAGTAGTAATGGCACGGCGGAAACTAGCAGTACCTTCAAAGGGAGGATAGCCGTGATTAGCGGGATTGTGCAAAGCTGCGATTGCGGCTTCAATCACGGGTTGTGGTGCTGCCCCATCAGGATTACCCATACCCAAATCAATCAAATCCAGTCCTTGTTCCCGGGCACGGGCTTTTAGCTCATCTAAACGGGCAAACACATAAGGGGGTAATGCAGCAAGACGTTGCGCTGGGGTAATCCAATCCAAATTCATCAGAAATGTAGGGGTTTCTAAACTACAAAATTATATAACTATCATCGGGATACAGCAAGCCCTATATCGCGACATCAGGAATATCGGTAACAATACCTTCAACCATATCTTCCTCCATAAATCTCCTCATCATCATCTCATCATTGACAGTCCATAAAACAAGATGCTTTTGCTTTCTTTGGGCTAATTTTAATAAATCCAAGGAATATCCATCAAAATGGGGCAGTAAAATATCTGGATTTGCCCCAAACAGAATTGCATTAGGCAGAAACCATAATACTTTAACCAAGAATCCTAATATTTTTGCTTTCCTGCTTCTTAACAACAAACCAATCTTCACATTGGGATAATGATCCTGAATTACTTGGATGGACTTAACATGGAAAGAAATTAGGACAAATTCGGATAAGCTAAGGTATCTAAGTAATAATTTTACTATTTCATCTTCATAACCTTTCTCCTTTAATTCCACAAATAATTTTATTTTACCCCTTACCAATTTTAACACTTCTTCCACACTAGGGACAGAGAAACCTTTACGAGCCGATATTTCCTTAATTTGCGTGTAGGTTAAATTCTTGATATATTGATTTTCCATCATCTCATCGTGATGTGAAATCAATATCCCATCTTGCGTCATTCTCACATCGAATTCAATCCCGTCTGCCCCAATTTCGATAGCTTGATTAAATGCGGCAATGGTATTTTCCCGATCAAATTTATGAAAACCTCGATGGGCAATGATGAGCTTTTTCATTAGACATCTCCAGAAATTAGGTTTTGATCTAGACAGGGTAAGGATTTCTCAAACCCAAGTTTGGTGTTAGGAGTTCGGTGTTACGAGTTAAAATTTAAGAGCAAAAGACACGAATAGTGAGACATCGGGCGGCATCCGGGGCTATTGACCCAAGCATTGCACAGTAAGTATTGTAGCCGATCGTATTGTATCGAGTCAGGAAAAGCAGTCACCTCTAATATCCAATCAAAGTAGAAATCTCCAGAAGTCATGGGAGGAAACTAGTCAGAAAACAAAAGATGATGACAAACCTTTTGCATCCCCTTATTACTGGGCGGCTTTCTATGGAGTTGGAATTTAATATATAGGGAAGGACTAGGGGCTAGATGCTTTATCATAAACAGGTTGGTAGTAAGCACTTTAGTGCCTGACACGATCAGCTTTTGAGGCACTAAAGTCCCCACTACAAACCAGAAGGATGTAGTAATATAGACTTATATATATTTGGAGTGGCAAAATCTACAACTAATGAGAGAAAGAATTGAGCAGTTAACTGAAAATCTAAGTCGCACTATTGTTGGTAAAGCAGATGCGATTCAATTGGTGCTAGTAGCCTTATTAGCTGGAGGACATGCTTTGTTAGAAGATGTTCCTGGCGTTGGTAAAACTTTGCTGGCAAAATCCTTAGCTCGTTCAATTGAAGGACGATTTCAGCGGATACAATGTACTCCGGATCTTTTACCAACTGATATTACAGGTACTAATATCTGGAATCAACGTAGCGGCGAGTTTGAATTTCTGGCAGGACCAGTATTTGCTAATATTTTACTAGCAGATGAAATTAACCGCGCCACGCCTCGCACTCAATCTGCTTTATTAGAAGTAATGGAGGAACAACAAGTTACTGTAGATGGAGTTTCTCGCCCAGTTTCTCAGCCATTTTTTGTGATTGCTACCCAAAATCCAGTTGAGCATCAGGGGACTTTTCCCTTACCAGAAGCGCAAATGGATCGATTTATGTTGTCTTTAAGTTTAGGATATCCTAGCGCTGCTGAAGAATTACAAATGCTGCAACGCCATCAGGAAGGAATGATGGTTTGCGATTTACAACCATGTATTTCCACTGTAGATGTATTAGAATTGCGGCATTTTTGCCAGCAGGTGAAGGTAGAAACTTCCTTACAACATTATATTCTCAACCTAGTCCGAGCCTCTCGTGAAGCAGAAGATGTCATGCTTGGAGTTAGTCCTCGCGGCACTCTCGCCTTACAGCGCACTGCTCAAGCTCTCGCCTTTCTGAAGGGTAGAGATTACGCTATTCCCGATGATGTTAAATTTCTGGCACCTCATGTCTTATCCCATCGTCTGATTCCAGCAGGGGGGCGGAGAGCCAAACCAATTATCGAACAATTATTGCGCTCCGTGCCAATTCCCTAGGGGCTGGGGGCTAGGGGCT
>DOIX01000280.1 GCA_003511885.1 Cyanobacteria bacterium UBA11153 | reverse complement strand
CGATGTGGCGGTTGCTATAGTTACTCAGTTTTGCCCTACTGTCCACTGTCCATTGTCCCTAACCTGTTGAAGCTCAAAAATGTATATTGGAACAGAAAAATTTAGAAATCTTGTAGTTTTTGATACGATTTTGGCAAGTAACTAGTAACTTGGGTTAGGATACACTGACTATAACTCTGTAACTTCTCGCAAGCTTCGACAGGAATTTATGGATTACCTAGCAGCGTTTTACTGGAAAGATGTATTTTGGAATGGCTCTTATTTTGTTGCGGTGGAGTAACCATTTCAACCCTTAAGCAATATATTAGACATCTCCATAAACTATACTTTTATCTAGACATGGTAAGAGTTTGAGATTGTTTTTTTTTTGATATGTCTGTTGAAAATCAAGACCGACCTGAAGACTAGGGGAATTGGTCAACTCCGTTCCTCCGCCCTCCCCGCGATTCATCCCACACTGCCCTTCGGGTCAGATGTGGGGCTTCTCGCGATTTAAGCTAAACTAATAACTGTACGATCGCGAAAGTAGCAAGCCATCGAGATATTAACCTTAAGTAACTTAAAGCAGATCCCAATGGAGGGGCAGTAGTGACGATCAAACGCAGAGATTTCCTCCTATTTCTGGGAGCTAGTGCAGGAACAATAACATTAGCATCATGTCTAGCTGGGAACGATCTGAGAGGTTCAGCACCCAAAGTCAATGCTAAAGAAAGTGGTATTGGCTTCAAACCAGTGAAAGGAGTAATGCCCTTAGAAACAGATAGTCTAATATCTGCGAAAGTAGCAGAAGACTATCGCCGTTATGAGGTAGTAGACGATTTAATCATACCAGAAGGATTTACTTACGATATCATTGGGAATTGGGGAGATAAAATCGGTAATTCTCGTTTTGGTTATAATAACGATTACCTGTCATTGATTGAAACAGGTCAGGATGAAGGTTTTCTCTGTGTTAACTTTGAATACATTAGTGGGAAGACATGGATGGAAACCTATCAGATAGTCATAGGGAAGTCTTTGCCCTTTGATGAAGTGAAAGCGGCAGTGGCGGAAACTGAAGGAAAAATAAATGCTTTTGCCTTGCCAGATAAAGAAGTATTGAAAGATAAAATTAAGGAAATTTGTCGGGAAGCGTTAATAGATTTAGGATTAGGCGCAATATCGATTCGGAAAGATATAGAAGGGAAATGGACTCGCACTAATTCTCCAGCAGATAGAAGAATTACAGGCATTTCTGGTTTAGAAGATAAACGCTATCTGAAAGTAACAGGCCCAGCAGAATCAGTATTTAGGAAACAAAAGGGCAAAGGATATATCGATAAATTAAGCGATCGCATTATCGGGACTTTCGCCAACTGTGCAGGAGGGACAAGCCCATGGGGCACAGTTTTCAGCGCCGAAGAAAACTTCCAAGACCAAGTGCCAGAGCTAGTATATCCTGATGGTACGGCATTTCAACCAGAAACGCGACCCTTTGCGATCGCCGATGAAAGTATTGAAGGCTTTGGGAATGTATTTGGGTTAGCTGGCAATAAATATGGCTGGATGGTCGAAATCGATCCTACCAATCCCAACGACTACGGAACCAAACATAGTTGGTTAGGCAGGTTTCGCCATGAAGCCGTTGCCTTTAAAGCCGTAGAAGGAAAACCAATCGCAGTATATTCCAGTTGCGATCGCAGAGGCGGTCATATTTACAAGTTTATTAGCAAAGATATCGTTAAAGACATTAAAAATAAAGCCAATTCTCGTTTAATGTCAGAAGGAATGCTCTACGCCGCAGTTTTTGAACCCAATGGCACGGGGAAATGGATTCCCCTCGAAGCCAAAACACCAATAAATCCAGTCTTACCCAGCACCGTAGAAGGAAATACAGTTACCCTACCCAAACGTCCCGAAGGCGGGATTTTTACGATAGAAACAGATGCCGAAGCCGCCGAATTTAAACAAAAATTTGCCACATTAGGGGACTTGTACGAAGGAAGTGCGATTGAAAAACAAGGGGCAATTTTAATCGATGCTCACTACGGTGCTAATGCCATCGGCGCTACCACAACAGCCAGACCAGAAGATCTTGCCACTAGTACCGATGGTTCATTATATATTGCTTTTACCTCCGGCAGTCCCAGTAGCGATGGCGGACCAGACAAACGGATTTTTCAAGGCCCAAAAGGAGAAAGTCCATGGGAATATGGTTGGATTATCCGTCTCAATGAAGATGAAAACGAACCCGCATCCCTAACATTTCAATGGGAATCTTTTGCCATGGGCGGAGAGCCATCTCAAGGAGGCGCTGGATTTGCCAATCCAGATAATTTAGAAATCGATCCCAACAGCAATCTCTGGATGGTAACAGATATGTCCACCAATAAGCATAACCAACCTGTTCCCAGTCGAATTGATACAGAAGGAAAACCATTAAAACAAACCGATATTCAAGGCATTTTTGGGAATAACTCAATGTGGGTAATTCCCACCACAGGCGCAAATGCCGGAAAAGCATATCAATTCGGGATTGGGCCAATAGAATGCGAACTAACCGGCCCATTTTTTAGCACCGACAATCAAACCTTATTCCTCTCAGTCCAACATCCCGGCGAACAAAACGGAATGCGCAAAGACAAAGCCTTACAAACCCGCAAATTCGCCATGAAAACTACTGATGGTAAAGACTTTATCCAGGAACGTCAAGTCCCCATTGGCTCAAATTGGCCAAGTAAAGTAGCAAATAATCCACCCTTACCAGCCGTAGTCGCCATTCGGAGATTAGATGGTAAGTCCATTACTACCTGAGTTAAAACTGACTAGTATGATAATTTCAGTCCATTTTAACTCAGATCTTGCACCATTTGCAACTAGATGCTCTGCCTCCCTGCTATTGAGAATAGTGCAAGATCTCAGTTTTAATGGACTTAAGCTATTAGCCGTAGAATTAATTCTACGGCTGGTTTTCTGGTTTACTGACAATGGTGCAAGTTATGAGTTAAAACTGACTGGCATCATACAGCGGTTTCCGCTCTTATGAGGTACAGCAGTAGAAATTATAGCAACCCTACGGGCGGTTAAGATATTCTCAATTCCTCAAACCCTTAATTGAAAAGCTTTCTTCCCCAGCCGCTAGTCCCCAGCCCCTAATCCCTAGCGATAATCCCAAGCCAAATTAGATTGTGGACATTGCCCATCTGAGAATTACTAAAATTTGTAGCCCCTGTCACCATAAATCATTAAACCTTGTAGTCAAGGTAACAAAAACAGAGATATTTTTATCGAATCAATAAGTAATTATCATAACCAGATTATGAGGATCGTCACATCATAAGGTTGATAACCTTTCCTTAACCATCAGACAAAAATCCCCAGAATGCGTAAACCAGCAAATTGCCATCCAGATCTGGGATAGCCGCTCCATTGGATATGATATAATCCTGGACTTCCAGAACCATAAAAAAATCCCAAGAGTTGAGATTTTTGCCCAAAAAGATGGTACAACTAGATTGGTGTGGTCAATAGTGTGGGACAAACGGAACACAATATCCGTTTGTTCTTAAATTACAAAAAGTGAGGTAAGGACAGTATGATTTCAAAAGTATTTTGGCAAGCCTTAAAAGTAAGTCCAGCCATTCTGGGCAGTTCTTTATTTGTCGCCAGTGGCGCTTATGCTACTGGGCAGGTTTCCGATCCAACAGCAACAGCTACCAGCCAATCAGTAGTTGAACTCAATAGCAGCCCAGAAACTTCTCTCCCATCTGAAGTAACATCTTCAGAGAATCTGAATAACAGTGAAGTAGAAAGCTTAAATGTAGCAACTGATACTGTAAAATCCTCAATTGATGAACTAAATGTTTCTTCAGTCAAGGAAACTAAAGAGTTAGCAGACAACTCTTTAATCGGACAAGTACCAGCCATTGATAACACCTCAACAGAATCTAACTTTCAGCAACTGCAAAAATACAGCAGTGAAAACAATAGTGATGCCCTCGATCAAGTAACTAATGTCGGTCAACTGCGAGACGTATCTCCAGGAGACTGGGCTTATGAAGCATTACGAAATTTAGTCGAACGTTATGGCTGTATCGCAGGTTATCCCGACGGGACATATCGAGGCAATCGCGCCATGACTCGTTACGAATTTGCCGCTGGTTTGAATGCTTGTTTAAGTCAACTCGAACGGATTATTGGTGATGGTACTTCTACTCCTCCTGATAACGGAGATACAGCATCAATCCGACGCTTAGTCCAAGAATTTCAAGCCGAATTGCAAACTTTAACTGGACGGGTAGATAACCTGGAAGGTCGAGTAGCTTTCTTAGAAGATCATCAGTTTTCCACGACGACTAAGTTAAAAGGTGAAGTTATCTTTGCTCTGGCTGATGGGTTTGGAGATAAGAAAGCAGTTGCTGGCACTGCTAACCCAACTCAAGATTTAGATGTCAATACAATCTTCGCAGATCGGGTACGTCTGAGTTTAGATACTAGCTTCACAGGGAAAGACTTACTGCGAACTCGTTTGCAAGCGAGAAACCTCACTCCGTTTGGCAGCGGTACTGGTGCTGCTAATGTTACCGGAACTAACATGACCAGATTGAGTTTTGACGGGAATGAAAATAACGACGTTTTTGTCGATAAGTTGTTTTATCGATTCCCCTTCAGTGACAAACTGACATTTCAAATTGATGCCACGGGTGCTGAGTACTATGACAACATCATCGATACTGTCAACCCTTATTTTGCTAGTGCTGGTAGTGGTTCTATTTCCCGCTTTGGTCGGTTTAGTCCCATCTATCGGGTTGGTCAGGATGTTGGTGCAACTCTAACCTACAAGTTTAACGATATGTTAGCCTTCTCTGCTGGTTATTTTGCTGATGATGGCGAAGATCCTAGTGCAGATAATGGAGTTTTCAATGGAACTTATTCCGCACTGGCACAGTTAAACTTCAAACCAACTAAGGCGATCAATTTGGGTTTAACTTACGTCCACTCCTACTATAGCGGTGCTGGTGTCTTCGTCACCGGAGGTACGGGAAGTGGATTTGCGAACAGACCATTTGGTAATGTCGCCACTGCAACCGACTCTTTTGGACTCCAAGCGAATGCTAAATTCGGGATGTTTTCTGTAGGCGGTTGGGTTGGTTTCCAAGATGCTACCGCCAAAGCTACTGCTATTGCAGGTAATGATGCCGATATCTGGAATTGGATGGTCAACTTTGCCCTACCAGATGTAGGTGGAAAAGGTAACTTGCTAGGTTTCCAATTTGGGATGCCACCAAAAGTTACCGATAACGATTTGACTTCTCGTGAAGATAGCGACACTTCCTTTCACGTCGAAGCTTTGTATCGGTACAAACTGAACAATAATGTCGCCATTACCCCTGGCCTGATTTGGATTATCAATCCAGAACATAATGACAATAATGACGATATCTGGATAGGAACAATCAGAACCACATTTACCTTCTAAGGGAATGGGGAATGGTAAATGGGGAGTAGGGAGTGGGGAATAATTTGAGCCAATTCCACTTTTTTTCAGAAGATATACCAGTAGACAAAGCAGTGAAGGGAGGGTTAAGCATTCGGATATAAATATTTAGGATTTGTTGCCAAGGTTATCGCCCGAATGCTAGGCTTCGCCACGCTCCGCTAACGCTAACACCCCCACCAATCTCTCTGTGTCCTAACCGCTGTGGCGGTTGCTATAGATAAGCGGTGACGCAGATTACTGGAGGGATCAACCGATGGAAATAAATCCCATCACTCGTCTTCACCCTCCGGCTCAAAGTCCGGAGGGCTTCTCAACTTTGCATAAGGTAAGGTATGTTATCCTTGAAGGAGGGGAACATCCCCTCTGTGGGTAGCATAACTGCTTAATTTGTGTAGGAGTGAGGTAAGGACAGCATTATGTCAAAACTATTTTGGCAAGCTTTAAAAGTCAGTCCAGCCATTCTGGGCGCTTCTTTATTTGTGGCTGGTAGCGCTTACGCTACTGGACAGGTTTCGGAGCCAACTGCAACAGTTACCAGCGAATCGGCGGTTGAACTCAATGGCAGTGTCGAAACTTCAGTTGATGGACTAAATATTTCTCCAGTCAAGGAAACTAAAGAGTTAGCAGATAACTCTTTAATCGGACAAGTACCTAGCGTTGATAACACCTCAACAGAATCGAACTTTCAGCAACTGCAAAACTATGGCAGTGAAAACAATAGTGATGCCCTCGATCAAGTAACTAATGTCGGTCAACTGCGAGACGTATCTCCAGGAGACTGGGCTTATGAAGCATTGCGCAATTTAGTCGAACGTTATGGCTGTATCGCAGGCTATCCCGACGGGACATATCGGGGCAACCGCGCCATGACTCGTTACGAATTTGCCGCTGGTTTGAATGCTTGTTTAAGTCAACTCGAACGGATTATTGGTGATGGTACTTCTACTCCTCCTGATAACGGAGATGCAGCATCAATCCGACGCTTAGTCCAAGAATTTCAAGCTGAATTGCAAACTTTAACTGGACGAGTTGATAATCTGGAAGGTCGAGTAGCTTTCTTAGAAGATCATCAGTTTTCCACTACGACTAAGCTGAAGGGTGAAGTTATCTTTGCTCTAACCGATGTTTGGGGGGATGAAAAGCCTGTTGTTCCATTTTTTGAAAACGATCGAGACTTAGATATTAACACCACCTTCGGCGATCGAGTCCGTCTCCGTCTAGAAACTAGCTTCAGTGGAAAAGACTTACTCACAACTCGTCTTCAAGCGAGAAATATTACTCCATTTCAGATGGGTAATCCTAACACTGCCGCTAATGTTGCCGGAACTAACATGACCCGCTTATCCTTTGATGGGAATAATGGCAATGATGTTGAAGTTGATAAGCTGTGGTATCGATTTCCCCTCGGTGACAAACTAACGGTACAGATTGATGCCAAGGGTGCTGAGTTATATAGTACTGTCATCGATCCTGTTAATCCATTCTTCGCTAGTGATGCCAGCGGTTCAATTTCCCGTTTTGGACGGTTTAGCCCCATTTATCGAGTTGGGGGAGATGTGGGTATAGCCGCCACCTACAAATTTAGCAATGCCTTATCCTTCTCAGCAGCTTATGTTGCAGACGATGGTGAAAATCCTAACCCAGACAATGGACTTTTTAACGGTACTTATTCTGCACTAGCTCAGTTAACCTTCAAACCCAGTAACGCAATTACCTTGGGTTTAACTTATGCCCACTCTTACTATGGCGGTGTTGCTGGCGCTGGTAACATATTCGTTACTGGCGATACAGGTGGTGCTAATGCCAACAGACCATTTAGTAATCGTGTAGCCACCGCGACAGACTCTTTTGGCATTCAAGCCAATGCTAAATTCGGGATGTTTGCTCTGGGCGGTTGGGTTGGTTACCAAAGCGCTGAAGCCAAGGCTACTGCTATTGCAGGTAGTGACGCTGATATCTGGAATTGGATGGTTAACCTTGCCCTGCCAGATTTAGGTGGAAAAGGCAACTTGTTAGGTTTGATGTTTGGGATGCCACCAAAGGTAACTCATAACGATATCTCAGGTAGTGAAGATAACGACACTTCCTTCCACGTTGAAGCCTTATATCGCTATAAGCTAACGGATAATATCGCTATCACTCCTGGTGTGATTTGGCTTATTAATCCAGAACACAATAATGATAGTGATGATATCTGGATTGGTACTCTGAGAACTACATTCACTTTCTAAGGGAATGGCGAATAACGATAATATCATGTCCGGTAGCATCCCACTTCTGTAAACAAGTTCGTAGTAAGGACTTTAGTGCCTCAAAACCTGATAATTTCAGGCACTAAAGTGCTTACTACAAACAAGAAACAGTTTCGTAGTAAGCACACTTTAGTGCTTTAAAATCTGATAATTTCAGGCACTAAAGTGCTTACTACAAACAAGAACGATATCACCGGACTTGATATAACTTGTAGGGTACATTATGCTATGCTAATGCACCTTTTGCCCTGGAGTATGTCACTCTTTTTTCCGCAGGCGAGAGACAATCAATACACCACCAACTAAAGCCAAACCTGCTAAAGCCGTTGGCTCCGGAACGGATTTAACCTTAGCCGAGATGCTAAAATCATTGAAGTCCCGATCTGGTCCCATACCCTTATCATCAAAATCGATTAAGTATGAGCCATCAGGATTCGTCGAGAATTTAGCTTGATTGCTAGTAGGAGTATTCAAACTATCTGTTGAATAAACCATACCTGATGTTCCCACTGGTTTATTAACACCAGAGTCAAGGAGTAAACTATACTCCACGCCCCCTTCAAAAGTAAACCAGTTTTGGCAACCGCCACCAGGAGCAGTAACGGTGTCGGGGCATAAACCCAGAAAATCGTTAGCTGGGGAGATAGCAGCCTTATTTTCCTTAAACAACACCGCTTCTATCGTAGTTGGTGTATTTTTTTTAACAATCGATAAAGTTGACTTGAATGCACCATGAGACTCCATAAACATGAAGTCTACCATCGTATCCTTCTTAAATAAAATCCCATCATTGCCAAAGCTAAATGCTCGAGCAGGCATCGCGGAAAATGCCAAAGTACCGCCAGCAACTAAGCCGAGACAGGTGGATGTCGTCTGTTTGAGGTTGAGCATATTATATCTGTGGGAAGCACCGAAACCTAAATAACTGTATTACGAGATCGCAAGAGGAACACACAGAAAATACAAAATTTGTAGCAAGCACCCTGTCTAAGCAGTGTATTACGACTTCGTAATACAGATTATTATCATTTTTTTAGATTTTTGTCAATAGCCTCTGGAGATAGGCTGGTACAGGTGGGCAGAAATAACCCATCAGTTGTAAGCAGGGGAGCAGGGGAGAAAAAACCAGTTTCATTGATACTGGTGAGAAACTTCTGCCGTGCTGCACTAGCATTTCCCAATTTAGATGCCAGCCCCTAGTCCCTATCCCCTATCCCCTATCCAACAAGATAGCTCTCAATCCTGCGGCTTTAGCACCTTGATAATCTTCTTTCAAACTATCGCCAATGTGCCATGCCTCTTGAGGATAACATTGATGTTTTTCCAAAGCAGTGGCAAAAATTTTGGGCTGAGGTTTAGCAGCACCTACCTGAGTAGAAATGGTAACAGATTTAAAAAATTCATCCAATTTGAGCGCTTTTAAAACTAAGTCAATTCTGGAATCAAAATTCGAGACAATACCTAATTGAATTCCTGCCTTTTGCCATGCCGCAAGGGCTGGGATAACGTCGGGATAAATAAACCAAGGTTGAGCGGTGGCAAAATAGTTGTAAAGTTGGTCAAAAAAATCGGTAAAATCTTCAAATTGGTTAAGGACACCAACATTTTGAAATGTCCGCAAAGCAATTAAACGCCACCATTCAAATTCACACTCAGGAATCTCTTCGGGATCCGTTTGCGGAAAAACCAGAGGCTCGGCAGTAGAGAAAGCTTGGAAAAAAGCATCATTTAAAGCTGTAGCTGAGGCTTGTACGCCAAATTTATTTGCAATTGTGCTATAAGCCTCGCCGACACTCCCTCTTACTCCAAATAAAGTCCCGACAGCATCAAGAAAAATTACTTTTGGTTGTTGCATAATGACTAATGGCTAAATAACTGGCAAGTTTTGTTATTCAATCGCTACCCTCTCATTTCTAATTTTCCCGGTACAATCAAACTTTCTCAATATTCTACAGGATTAGAAAGATATTTTTTTACTGCATTTATCAATAACTCCCAAGCCTTTTGATCGACTAATAACTAAATTTTTCCAGATAATAAATCTAATAAAGGTTGAGCTATCCAATTAAAGCCGACTTTTAACTGATGCTCTAAAGTGGGCATTCGGTAAAGATAAATCAAACGACGCAGTAAATAGCCTAAAGTCCCATCTAACTGCAAGCCTAAGCCTGTAAGAGTAGCATTATCTGTCCCTAAAGTCATCATTTCCCCTAAATGCTGATAGCGGAAAGGTAAGAGGGGGCGATTTGTCAGAGATGCCCAGATATTCCAGGCGGTATAATCGGCTTGCTGAAAGGCGGATTGGGCGGTGTTGGGAATTTGCTCGCCTGTGGCATCTTGACAGTCTACAATATCTCCCAAGGCAAAGATTTCTGGACGGTCAATTACTTGGAGGGTTGGTGCTATCGTTAGTTTACCGCGCTGACTTTGCTTGAGTGGCAGGGCAGAGATAATGGGTGATATTCTAGTGCCTACTGTCCACAAAACTATATCGACAGGGATGGTATCTACTTGTCCTTTATATAATAGGGAAATCTGGTTAGAGGTAATTGATTGGACTTCGGTTTCCAAATCAATCCAGATATTGCGATCCTTCAAAGCTTTTCTTGCCGCTTCTCGATTAAAATCTGGAGAATTACCGAGGATTTTATCTCCTCTTTCGATAATTCTTACCCTACCTCTGTCAGATAATCTTTCTGCTACTTTACAGGCTATTTCCACTCCACTGTAACCGCCACCGACAACAGCAACTCGGATTTTCTCTGCCTCCGACTCTTCTAGAATGCGCAACCTTTCTTCCAAACGATAGGCGTGGGATAAGGAATGGAAAGGAATCGCCAACTCAGATGCACCAGGTACTTTATCTAAAGGGGTTTCACCGCCTAGGGCTAAAACGAGGCGATCGCAATTTAATTCTATCGTTTCTGGTAAGGGCGAGTTTTGAGTTAAAGTTATCGCCAATCTAGGTTTATCGCCCAAGCCTCTGCTATCAGATTGCTTGTCGATATCAATCCCAGTGACAGTGGCTTGGATGAAGCGTACCCCAGTATTTGCTAATAATTCCTGATAAGGGGGAGCAATTTCCCATGATTGAAGTTCCCCTGTCACCAATTCGTACAGGAGTGGTAAAAAAAGAAAGCGATCGTTACGATCGATTAAGATAATTTCCGGTTGCTGCGATTTTTCCCAAGGAAGCTGGCTTAAACGCAGGGCAGTATAAAGCCCCCCAAAGCCTCCACCGAGAATACAGATGCGAGTTAGTTGTTGAGTCATGGTTGAATGGGTTAATAAATGGCGGATATTTTACTAGGGGAACTTTCTTTATTCTAGCGGGAAGATTAGCGATACTTTCTCTGGGAGACATCCCTCGCTCCATCTGGCGAGACATGAGTTGGGAGTTGGGAGTTAGGTGTATGGGCTTCGCGCTTCGCCAACGGTGTTTTCCCTTGACTTGAAAAAGAGCCAGACTGATATATTGTTGTCTGGAAAATGGGATAATTTTGCCGTTTGATTTACTCAAATAGCAATCCCTAGTTAATCAATTCCGACAATTTAATCAATAAATCTTCCGCTGCGTATGGCTTTACTAAAAAACCGTTAGCACCTAAATCTATCGCCAATTTATCCATCGTTTCTAGTCCACTCATGGCGAGGATTTTAACTTTAGAATTAAGGTTTTGCAACATCTGAATAATCGTTTCTCCAGTCATAGTGGGCATCATCATATCAAGCAAAACTAGGTGGATTTCCTGGTAGTGTTGGCGATAGAGGTAAATCGCTTCAATTCCGTCATTAGCAGTGAGGACTCGATAGTTATAAGTTTCCAGTATAACACTAGTTGTCCGTAAAATTAGTTCTTCATCATCAACAATTAAAATTAATTCTCCGTTTCCAGAAGGTAATTGCAGATTTTCTATAGATTGCTTGATAGTTATTTCATCTGCTGGTAAAAATACCTGAAATTCGCTACCTTTATCAACTTCAGTTAATACATCAATAAATCCTCGATGGCTTTTGAGGATACCAATGACTGTTGACAGCCCCAATCCTGTACCCTTACCCTGCTCTTTAGTAGTGAAAAAGGGATCGAATATGCGATCGATAATTTTGGGGGGAATACCTGTCCCCGTATCTGCAATAGCGATTTTGACATAAGCACCTGTCACCAGATTACCTGCAATCCAGTTATTAGCTCTATCCAGGGAAAGATTTTGGCAAGAAATATGGAGAATTCCACCTTGGATCATAGCATCACGGGCGTTGATACAGAGGTTCATCAATACCTGATGCAATTGGGTAATATCGCCAGAAATCTGCCACAAATCTTCTGGTATATCAACTTCAATGGCAATATTTTTGGGAAAAGTGCTGCGGATTACCTGTGCAACTTCCCCGATGAGATGCTTAATTTGCACGGGTTGGTGTTTGCCACTTATACCCTTAGCAAAGGATAGTACTTGTTTGATTAAAGCCGCCCCACGTTTGGCGTTGCTTTCCATAATATTCAGGTATTCCTGATTACTTCGATTGAGATGAGGGAATTTAATTTTTAATAGTTGCGACAGCCCTATGATTGGCGTGAAAACATTGTTTAAATCGTGGGCTATTCCACTCGCCATAGTGCCAATAGATTCCAGGCGTTGGGCACGTAAAAATTGCTTTTCTAGTAGTTTTTTATCGGTAATGTCTGTATGGACTATCAAAATAGCTTGGGGCAATCCAGTTTGGCTTCGTACTAGTGTCCATTTTGCTTCAACAATTACCTCTTTACCTATTTTAGTTCGTTGATGCAATTCACCGTGCCATTTTCCTTCGATCAGAGTAATATTGATAATTTTTTCCATCTCCGAGGAATTATCCCCCAAAAGTTCATTTGCTTTCTTACCCAAAGCTTCTGCAACTGTCCAACCATACAGATTGACTGCCCCCCGATTCCAGAAGGAGATAGTACGATCCAGTCTGCGCACGAAAATAGCATCAGATGTAATATCCAATAACGCAGCTTGTTCCCGGATTTTTTTCTCAAATTGTTGGCGATCCCGAATATTTCGAAATAACCACCGGATCTTCACTAGATTTCCAGTGAGATCCCGGATAGCTGCTGCTGTTAATTCAGCAGGAAATTCACTATTTCTCAAATTATAGATCATCCGGAATATTTTGTCTCGGATCTGATCTTTATGCAGCAGTTGATGGGAAATTTGACGGAATTCTTTCCGATCTTCAGGATGGATAAAAACTGAGAGAGGTTTACCAATTAAGTAAGACTGACGGACATGTAAGAATTGAGCTGCTGCTATATTGGCTTCTCGGATGATACCAGTTACCGTGGTAACAATATAGCCATCAGGGGCAAAATTAAATAAGTCTTGATACCGATGACGTTCACTGTCTAGAATTTGTTGTGTTGAGAGCAATTCTGCATTTTGCTGATTTAATTCTTCTGCACATACCTGGAGTTCTTCCAGGGATATTGATAATTCAATTAAAGCTTCTTTCAGTAATGTCTTGATTTTTTCTCGTCTATCTATGCCAGATTTCCCTTCTTTTCTGGATTGATCCTCCAGAAATTTTATCCGCTGCTGCGCATTTTCAATCAGTGTATCTAAGGATTTTATTTGCATAATACACAACTCCCGATCCTGTTTCTATTTTATTATTGGGTTTTCATTGCTATATCTATGAAAAGAAATGAATACCCGATCAAACCCGATCAAAATTTCTCCTTATTTAGGGTAGTAAGTACGATCTTTTTTTTATTTAAGTTTTTTCATATTATTTTTATTATTTTTATTATTTTTATTATTTTTATTATTTTTATTATTTTTATTATTTTTATTATTTTTATTATAGCACTTACAGGTTTTATTGTCAACAATTTTCCAGCAAATGAATGAATAAAAAACTTTCTGTTTGAGATAATTCAGATTGCTTTTAACTGTAAACAGGTGACTGATAACCTTTAATCTTCCGAGCGGAATATATCATTGTCCCCACCTAAATTTATACGCTCGCTGGTATCTGTATCTGTCATCATCAAAATTGCTCCCTCGATCTCTGAACCTCTTAAGGGGGTACAGGTAATATAACATTGGATCGTGCGACCCCGACGATTAGTTGCTTCTAAAACTAGTTGCTGAAGGTGAGATCTTCCTGATAATACTTCCCGAAGAGGTACTCGCAATTGATCCACAGGTAAACCAATGTCCAAACCAAACAGAGAATTTCCCAATACTTCATCGGTTCGCAACCCCCATAAATCCTCAACTCGATAATTCCAAATCAAGATATTAAAATTTGTATCGATCACCACCACGCCAGTTTGTAAACTGCCGAGAATAGAGCGGAGGAAGGTATTGCTGCGATTTAACTCAGTTGTGCGATCGCTTAATTCATTATTAATCGTTTGTAATTCCTCATTAGTTGATTGCAATTCCTCATTCATGGTTTCCAATTCTTCATTGGTGGACTGCAATTCTTCGTTAGTAGTTTCTAATTCTTCATTAGTTGATTGCAATTCTTCATTAGTAGTTTCCAATTCTTCATTAGTTGACTGTAACTCTTCGCTAGTAGTTTCCAACTCCTGTCGAGAGTGTTGCAACTCCTCTTGAATTTGAGTATAACGAGTAATATCTGTAAAACTAATACTGACTCCCAAAAAGTTATTCCCATTATCCTGAAGTGGTAATATTTTCAAATCGAGGTATTGTATAGTCGCATCAGGTAAATAGCGCTCTACATTGCTCAGTTGGACTGGACGACGATCCGCATAAGCCCGTTCAATTAGGGAGCGTAATTCCACAGGACGATAAGAAAGTTCCAACTCATGAAAAGGGCGACCTAAATCTCTAATTGATAGGTTAAACAAAATTCGTGCCTGTTCATTCGCTAACACCAAATTACCATTAAGATCGATAACTATTTGAGCCATTGGTGCCGTATCGAATGCGGCTTCCCGTAGGCGAATGTTTCGTGACAAACGGTTGCTAGCCTCCTCATCTCCAGCTTGAGCTAAGACTAATAAGCGATCGCGTATATTAGTAGGTGATACCTTAGTAAAAATTCGGTATCTCAAGTCAATTGGATTAAACAGATTCGTGTGGGTTAATAGCATTTCTGCCTTGCCTAAAAAAAGATAACCTGTATCATTAAGAGCAAAATGAAATCTCGCTAGTACTCGCCCCTGTGCCTCAGCATTAAAATACATCAAGGTGTTGCGACATACTAATAAATCCAGGCGAGAAATTGGCGCATCTTGGAGTAAATCATGGCGACCAAATATCACTGAACGACGCAAGTCATGACGGAAGACAAAACGACCATTTCCCGTTGACTCAAAATATTTATTCCGTAGTAATTCGGGAACTTCTTCGATATCTTTGCTAGAATAAGTCGCCTGTCGTGCCAGATTTAGTGCTTCTTGATCCACATCCGTAGCATAGATTTTTACCCGCTGCCGAAATTGTTCTGGTCCCAAATTTTCTGCCATTAAGATAGCCAGAGTATAAGCTTCTTCACCAGAAGCACAACCAGCACTCCAAATTCGGAGTGGATCTTTAGGATTTTTACTAGAAATTAGGCTGGGTAGTACTTGATTTCTCAGATGATCCCATGCTATTAGATCTCGAAAAAAAGCAGTCACATTAATCAGGATCGTATTGAAGAGGGAATTGAATTCCTCTGGATAGACTTCCAGATAATCCAAGTAATCGCTAAATTCCTCCAATCCCAAAGTCTGCATCCGCTTGTGTACCCGACGCATCAAAGTAGATCTTTTATAGCCAGTAAAATCAAAGCCTCGGCTTTGTCTCAGATAAGTGAGAAGAGCTTCAAAGGCTGGATCTTTGGATGATGTTACCATAATCTTAATAGATTTTATTAGTTATATTAATGCTAGTTTTAAAGCGTATTTAGCAACGGATTGGGTAACAGATGGATTAGTCATTGGTCATTGGTCATTATTAAAGTTACTAATGAAGGTGAAATTTCTTCGAGTTGCAAGATAAAATCGACATTGCCAGTCTTGATTGCAGCCGAGGGCATTCCAGAAAATTCAGCGGTTTTTTGATCCTGCACAATTACTGTACCCCCCATTTTTTTGATGGCTTCAACACCCATTGCACCGTCAGTACCTGTGCCAGTCAAAACTACAGCTATTGCCCTTTCTTTATAACTAGCAGCAACAGACTCAAACAATAAGTCAGCAGAAGGACGGAGAAAATGGACTAATTCTGATTGACTCAATGAAAGTGTACCATCTGAGTTGACCAGTAAGTGACGGTTGGGTGGGGCAATGTAAACTGTACCAGAAATCAGAGATTCTCCCTCTTGAGCCTGCTTGACTCGCAGCGGAGTACGGCGACTGAGAATATCAGCCATCAGGGAGCGATGTCGGGGATCTAAGTGTTGCACTACCACGATGGTTGCCGGAAAATTCCCAGGTAGCGTCGATAGCACCTGAGTCAAAGCTGTCAAACCTCCCGCCGAGGCTGCCATGGCTACGATATCAAAGGCTGGATTAGTCATTGGTGATTAGTCATTGGTGATTAGTCATTGGGCATTATTGAGTTTTTGCACAAATGAACAAATTCATACCCTCAAACCCGTTATTGATAACCTAGCACCCAACTTAAACTCCTACTTAAAATCAATTGAATATACCAATGACCAATAACCCTGATGGGGTGACAACCTGTATTGAGGGAGTATATCATATTGAATCCGTACCAGATCTGAGATCTCGATCAATTAACTATTGTTTACTTATGCTATTATTACGATAGAAATATATTGCGCCCACCCACTTACAGGGTTTTCTTTTTCAGCTAGGTAAAACTATTTATTAAATAGGTTATGACTAATGAAGGTATCAAAACCGTTATTTGGATAAACTCTGCTAAAGAAGAACTATTAGAATTTCCCGAAGAAGTTATTGATGAAATTGGATACATTCTCTATCGCATTCAAGTTAATCAAACTCACCCGAAAGTAAAACCATTAAAGGGATTTAATGGAGTATTTGAAATTCGTAATAATTATCAAACTGACACTTACCGCACCGTTTATGCTATAAAAATTGATGACGCAGTGTATGTTCTCCACGCTTTCAAGAAGAAATCACCCAAGGGTCTTAAAACTCCTCAACAAACTATTGATTTAATTCGCCAACGATTACAAATAGCAACACAAATATCCCAATTTAGACAAGATAAATCATTATAGGAGGAAATTATGTTAGATTATACCATCAGTTCCGGCAATATCTTTGAAGACTTAGGATTTCTTAATGCCGAAGAAAAACTAGCCAAGGTTAAATTAGCGTCTCTGATTGCTGATATTTTAGAACAAAAGCAAATTACACCGAATGAAGCCGAACAAATATTAGGTTTGGAAGCTGAAAAAATGACTAATTTAACTAACGGTATTCTCAAGGATTTTACTATGGAATCCTTGTTGTTTTGTTTGATAAGATTAGGACAAGGTATAGAAATAATAGTCACAAATAAACATCAAGAAAAATCTGATGCCAAAATTAATGTTGTTTATCAAAAAACAGCTTAGTTGTCAACCCAAATAATTGACCAATCACCAATAACTAATGACTAGACTTAATTCCCCTTCTATGTAACTGATTCATAAAAAATTCCTCTAAAGAAAGCCGCGCCAGATTAATACTAATTAGCTGTGCCCCCATTAACCTCAAACTACCAAGAAATTCTTGAGGTTCGCCTTTTAATTGACCGTGCCATAAATCTTCATCAAAGGCTAAATTTTCGATCCAACGATTGAGGATATCTATATTACCACCTTTGCCCCTCACCTGATAGCGGTTAGCCTTACCCAAAAGTTGATCCAGGGAACCCATACAGATTAATTCGCCCTCAGCTAAGATGGCAATGCGATCGCAAATCTGCTCTACATCTGATAAAATATGACTGTTGAAGAAAATTGTCTTCCCTTGCTCTTGCAGTGATAGGATAATTTCCCGCATTTGGTAACGCCCCATCGGATCTAATCCTGACATGGGTTCATCGAGAAATACTAATTCTGGATCGTTAATTAATGCCTGTGCTAAACCGATTCGCTGAAGCATCCCTTTGGAATACTGTCGCAGTTGTTTTTTGCGCCCGGTTGCTTGAGATAATCCAACTAATTCCAATAACTGCGGGATCCGTTGGCGCTGCACGCTAGTAGGAATTTGGAATAAGCCAGCCACTAATTCCAAAAATTCCCATCCCGTTAGATAATCGTAAAAATAGGCATTTTCTGGCAAATAGCCAATTTTTTCCTTAACAAATGTATCTCCAAGGGGTTTACCCAATAACCACCCGCGCCCACTAGTGGGGCTAACGATTCCTAATAATGTTTTTAATAGTGTAGTTTTTCCTGCACCATTTGGTCCGAGTAAACCAAATGTTTCTCCTTGATAGACGGTGAGGGAGAAGCTTTTGAGCGATTCGATTTTTTGATTTAGCCAAAATCCAGTACGGTAGATTTTCTGTAATTCTAATGTCTGGATAACTGGCATTCTATCGATAACTGCGATCGCGGATCCTGATTCAGTTGTTATATTCATAAGCTGCTGCGCATTTAAACCGGATATTTTCAAGTTAGGGAAAAAGTCATCAAACCCTCTC
>DOIX01000279.1:19366-20207 GCA_003511885.1 Cyanobacteria bacterium UBA11153 | reverse complement strand
GTTGTAGATTTGGTAAATCGTCGGATTGAGATTAATCCGCCTGCGGGTTTGTTGGAATTGAGTTAATAACCCACCACCTAAACTGGAGTAAGGATACCAAGCTTGAGATTGAGCATATTCAACCTCGCTCAAAAGGTAATTTGATTTAATTCACTTACTCTCCCCTTAATTCTTTGATTCGCTTAAGGGCATTTTGATACCAATATTCATTACCATCTTTTTTCAACAACTCAGCCGCTTTCTCAAAATCTGCTATTGCATCTTTTGTATCCCCTAGCGCAGCGCGGGCTAAACCCCTTCCGTAGTAAGCATAGGCATAGTTAGGATTAATCTCAATGGCTTGATTGTAATCGGCGATTGCCCCCTCTTTGTCTCCTAATTCATACCGGGCTATACCCCGGTTGCGGTAGGCATTAGCAAAGTTAGGATTAATCTCAATGGCTTGATTGTAATCTGCGATCGCACTCTCTTTGTCTCCTAATTTATAGCGGGCTACACCCCGGTTGTTGTAGGCTTCTGCATCGTTAGGATTAATGTCAATGGCTTGATTGTAATCTGCGATCGCACCTTCTTTGTCTCCTAAAGCAGAACGGGCTACACCCCGGTTGTAGTAGGCATCGGCATAGTTAGGATTAATGTCAATGGCTTGATTGTAATCTGCGATCGCACCCTCTTTGTCTCCTAATTCAGAGCGGGCTACACCCCGTCCAATGTACGCTAAGGCATAGTTAGGATTAATCTCAATGGCTTTATTCAAATCTGCGATCGCACCTTCTTTGTCTCCTAATTCATACCGGGCTAAACCCCGGTTGTTGTAGGTATCGGCATAGTTAGGATTAAT
>DOIX01000279.1:0-19143 GCA_003511885.1 Cyanobacteria bacterium UBA11153 | reverse complement strand
TTATTGTAATCGGCGATCGCACCCTCTTGGTCTCCTAAAGCAGAGCGGGCTACACCCCGGTTGTAGTAGGCATCGGCATAGTTAGGATTAATCTCAATAGCTTTATTGTAATCCGCGATCGCACTCTCTTTGTCCTCAAGTTTATAGTTAACAAAGCCAAGATAGAAATAGGCTGCCGCATAATTAGGATTAATTTCGATAACCTTCTTGTAAGCAGTTTTTGCCTCTTCATAATTTCCTTCATCTAGAAAAGCATTGCCTTGAAGTAAATAATAATCCTCTAAATTTTGTCCAATTTTTTCTGTCAAAAACTTCTGAATAGGAATCCCATAACTCTCTTGAATTCCCTCAGCAGAATTTCTTCTACCGTGAATCCCAATAACTTCCCCATTTTCATCCACAACCGGACCACCACTCATCCCCTTTTTGGTCGTATTATCGTAAACCAAAGTATAACCCAACTCAAGTTCAGAAGTTGTTCTAATAATTTTACCCTCAGTCACCAGAATATCGCGTTTGGTAATAGTTTGATTGGATGCAGGTGCGCCTGCGACGTAAACAGTGTTTCCCATAGTCACCTCCTCAGATTTTCCCAATTTCCCCACCGGATAGCTTTGATTACTTTCAAACTCCATTGCTACCAAATCTAACCCTTGATAGTAGGTAAACTTATTCTTTTTAGCAGTATATCGCTCTCGATCTGAAGTAATCACCAAACAATCCACATCTTCTCTCAAAACATGTCGCGCTGTCAGGACTAAATAGCTATTCTTCTCCTGCTTAAAAATCACTCCGGAACCCAAACCACAGCCATCAATCAAAACAGTAATATCTTGGGTAATCTCACTTGGTGACTTCTGAAAACTGTATGATGATTGAGATAAGACTAGTATACTTGCCACAGTTGCGATCGTACTGGAGAATTTAAACTTCATCTAAAATGGACTGTCATTACTATTGCAGTCAATTTTAACTTAGATCTTGCACCATTCTCAATTACCAGTTTGACCCCTCCCCCAGCCCCTCTCCTTTTAGGAGAGGGGAGCAAGATTTCCGGATCCCCCTTCCCTCGAAGGGAAGGAGGCTGGGGGGTTAGGTTTTTCGACTTGTTGCGACAGCTTACCAAACCTCAATCAAAAATGTGTAGTGCTATAAATGGGGGTAGGGGGCTTTTTTTTGAGAGTTTTGAGTTTAATTGTATGGGTAAATTCTCTCGTTTCCAAAATTAAACATGAAATGGGATAACTGCCAGAGGTAAAAAGGCTCCTGCTAAACCCAGCCAAAACCACCATTTTGTCAAAGATTCTAACCGATTGCGATCGCAATCAGTGATGTTCTCGCCTTCATTATGCTTATCCTCTTGATTTAGCAAGGCTTCTAGTCTCTGAGTTAACTGATTGCCAGGAGCAACACAACTCAATCCAGCCGAGAGGATTGATTCTGATACTGAGGGTACATCCATTACCAAGAGTAAGGATTCGGCTAGGAGTAAAGGATCTATTTTTTGGGCACTCCAAGAGTCTGCTCGCAATTCTCTTAAACATAATAATTCTTGCCATATATTCTCTGTATTAGGCAACCATACTGTTAATTTCCGTACCCAACCGAGCCAGAAAAACCAAAAAGTATCTCGGTAATGGGCATGGGCTTCTTCGTGGGCGATTACTGCTTCTAGATGGGCAGGATCCAGTCTATTTAACATGGCTTGACTTACAACTAATTCTGGTTGCCAAAATCCAATTTGGGCGGCAAATAGGGTGGCAATATTGGGAACTCTACAGGATTTATCTCCAATTTTGATCGGGGGATAGGTGCGAACTTCTCGCACTAGTTTTGCTCCGGCAATTGCCTGGTGTAACAATAAAATTATTGCCCAAACTAGAAAGCACACAGCACAATAGTAAGAAAACCATCCTGCCCAGAAACCGAACATTTTTCCTGATGCTCCCATCGCCAGGATGGAGGCGGCTGTCATGAGAATTAACAGGAAAGGAAAGAGAAATAAAAAGAGGGCTTGCCACCATGAATCTGCCCAAGTCAGACGATGTGCCCGCCATCTTAATCTGAGCCAGCAAGCGAGAGTAAATGCGATCGCAATCATAATCGAGTGCATTAGGAATCCTCCTCCTGACGGGCTTTTCTGGCTTCTCTGACACGTTTGGCGATCGCTTCGAGTTGCGCTAAACTGCTGGAATCGATACTATCTGCAAATCCCGCCACTATTTCTGGATTCCCTACCTCTAGAAATCGCTGTAATTGCTCGTAAGCATCGATGGCTTGGGCTTGGGCGCGAGTTAGTAAGGGTTGCCAATAAAAAGTGCGATCGCTTTTATCACAAACTAACCAACCTTTCTCTGTCAAGCGACGGAGTACAGTTGTCACGGAGCTATAGGTTAATTCTCGATTGGGATCTGAGATAATCCGTTCGTGTACGTCTTTAACTGTAACAGAATCTAGCTCCCAGATAATATTCAAAATCTCTGCTTCTAATGGGCCTAAAGATAATTGTTTGGGACGATAATTTGGTAAAGGAACCATAATAAGTTAAAAGGGGGAATGAGTAACTTCGGCAAGACTTCAGGGCGAGCGCTCAGTCAAATTCTCAGTGGGAATCGGGGAAAATTGTCTGGGGGCGGGTTTAGTGAATAACATTGGTAAGATAGGAGATAACCTCCCTTCAAAACCCGCCCTCCCCTCTGGCAGGCTTGTCGAAAGGCAAAACTCAAAGCTCAAAACTTCAAAACTCAAGTAAGTCTCAATATTCATTCTACTGGTTTTGGTCTAAGCCATATCCACAATTTGACGATCGATTATAGCCGTAAATCAATATATGTGAGGTATCGGTTTGATTTGAGGCGGGTTTTGGAGATAATTTGTCAATATAGATAATTTGGCTCTGGATTGCCTATTTTCTAGTTTGACAGCTTGTCTTTTGACATTTACCAAAATTTATGATTAAAAATATAAAAAATCTATGGTTAATTATCAGAATATACACCCCATATCAACTGTCAACTGTCAACTGTCAACTGTCAACTGTCAACTGTCAACTATCAACTATCAACTGCTATATGATAGACCTATTCCTAGTGATGCTCCTAGGATTTCTCGGTAGTTTTGGGCATTGTGCGGGGATGTGCGGACCTCTCACAGTCGCATTTTCCCTATCCCACAAGTCAAATACTTCACCCACATGGCAAGAACAACTTTACTTTCATAGCTTATTAAATTTAGGGCGCTTGGCAAGTTATGCTATTGTCGGAATTGGGATTGGCGGATTAGGTTCGATTCTGATTGCTGGCGGACAATTTGCTGGTTTAGATAGCATTTTCCGTCAGGGCATGGCAATCTTCACAGGTGCGTTACTAATTTGGTTTGGACTTGCCCAAATTCGACCAAAATGGATGCCTAAATTCCCTATTTTACATCCCTTAACTCAAGGGAATCTCCACGAAAAGTTGGGACGAGCGATGGTTAAACTATCTGAGGCTGGACATTGGTGGACTCCTACTTTATTAGGGATAATTTGGGGATTAATTCCTTGCGGATTTCTCTATGCAGCCCAAATTAAAGCAGCGGAAACTGGTAATATTTGGCTGGGTGGAGCCACAATGTTAGCCTTTGGTTTAGGTACTTTGCCGACTATGTTGGGTGTGGGAATTTCTACTGCTTTGGTGAGTGCAAATCGTCGCAGTCAACTCTTTCGGATGGGAGGATGGGTAACCCTAATTATTGGGGTTGTCACCCTATTGCGGAATGGGGATATGGTGGATTATACAGGACATGGGGCACTTTTATGTTTAATGTTAGCTCTAATTGCCAGACCAATTAGCAGATTTTGGTCTAATCCTTTGCGTTATCGACGGCTTTTGGGAGTTGGGGCTTTTGTTTTGTCTCTGGCTCATGTAAGTTATATGTTTGATCATACATTTAACTGGAATTTGTCAGGTTTATCTTTCATGCTGCCCATTCATCAGACGGGAATGTGGGCGGGAATTATCGCATTGGTATTAATCACTCCAGCAGCTTTAACTAGTTTTGATAGTTTAATGAATGCTTTGGGAAAGGGTTGGCGACAGATTCATTTATTAAGTGTTCCGGCTTTAATTCTCTGTGCCATTCATACGGGGTTAGTGGGTTCTCATTATCTGGGTGAATTGACATCGACAATGGGACAACAGTTGAGAACAGTATTGTTGGTAATTATTACATTATCTATCTTATTAGTAAGATCTCCTTTAATTTGGTCAATCCTATCCTTAGCTAAATTTTATGCCCCCCCAAATCAACCTAAATAAAAGTTTATTTATCCTCCCTTTCCTTTTCCAAATTGCCCCCAGCACCCTTGCTCATACTATCAAAGCTTCTGGTAATGTTGCAGCTACCTTTCATATTCAACCCAATCACAATCCCAAAGCAGGAGAAGCAGCCCAAGCCTGGTTTGCTCTAACTCGCCAAGGCGGAAAACCGATTCCCTTAACGGAGTGCAATTGCCAACTAGAAGTTAATTTAAAATCTCATAGCCAAGGCACAGAAAATCCCCAGCCACAAAGAGATTCTCCATCCCTCAAACCACCCCTAAAACCAATTTCAGCCGAGCAATATCAAGAAATTCCAGGAGCAGAGATTGTCTTTCCCCAAGCTGGAGAGTATGAATTAAAATTCAGCGGCACGGCAAAACCAGGAGCCGATTTTCAGCCCTTTGCATTTACCTACACTGTCACAGTTAGAGCTGGGATAAATCTACCTCAAGTAACTCCTTTACCCCAAACTGTTAATAATTCAAAGGATGAGACTAGTACAAAAGAGTCGTCATCTCAGTGGCAAATTCCTGTTTTTATTTTAGTAGCTCTTTTGGGATTGGGGGGTATTGGGTTTGTGGTGCGATGGTTGAAGATGGTAAAATTTTATAAGTAGAGAAGTATCGTTTATTATGGAACAAATGCTTGTCACAATATCTCTATACTTCTTTAAATCTAGCCAGTAGGGTGCGTTATCCGAAAGGTAACGCATCATCGGAGATCCAAGGATTGGGGAAATGTCCTAAAATGGGTAGCGCTATAAAAGTGCGATCGCTTTTCCATCAAATATGGGTGATAATTAATCAAATAGATCGCTATGAGTACCTGTTCTAATTAATATTAATTCTGTTTCTGTTTGCTGATAAATTAATAGCCAGTCTGATTCTATGTGACATTCCCAGTAAGGAAACCAGTTGCCGATTAACTGATGATTGCGATAGCGTTGTTCGAGATTTATTCCTGCTTGTAATTTATCGATCGCTTCTTCAAGCTTATTTATAAATTTTCCTCTTTTGGCAAGTCTTTTCAGATCTTTTTTAAATTGGTTTGTGGTAATAATTTTCCGCAAGTTACACTCCCAATTCTTGACGAAGTTCGGCAAAAGTATTATAACTGTTTAAATTTTCTTTGTCATTCAGTTCTTCAATCGCACCAATGGTCTCTTCATTAAGATTTATTGTTTTAAACGGTATGTTTTTAGTTAGTGCAACTTGCTGATAAAATAATTCGATAGCTTGACTCTTAGTCATACCCAATTGAGAAAAAATATCTTCAACTATCGCTTTTACATCTGATTCTATTGAAATAGTTATTAAATCTTGTTCTTTCATCAGAATACCTCCGTCGCTGGAAACTCCGTGTCTTTAGACCGGAGAGGAAAGCGCGGCAGCGAATTTATTCGCCTACCGTTTTTTTGGGATTGGAGGGGTATGGTTGCCCCTCCGTGGAGATATGGTTGTCTCCTGCCCATTTCTGGGTAAAGTTAGCTGATGCCTACGGCACGCTACGCGAACGCCAATGTTATCGGTCGGTAACTGTCCAAAAAGCACTGTTTCAGTGACCTTAAAACTGTTTAACTTTTCGGTTCTAGAGCAGTGGACTAGCTACGCATCCACTGGTAGGAATTTGAACGCTTGCCGATAACGTAGTCAGTTAAGACTTAGGCTGGTAAGCACGGCTTCAACTAATTTCTTAGCTAAAGCCCCGTGTCTTCAGACCGGGGTTGCTTACATTATTACTGAAGTTGAGAGAATCGATAATCGATCGCAAATTACAGTCTAGCGCAGATCGGTCTGCGATTGCAATCATCCCTTCCCCGAATAGAGCTACAGGCATCGAAAGCACCTGTAGCTCTGTCTTCACCCTGAAAACGTAGTTTTTTACTTAGGCTGGCTATCTCTACACTGTTTCAACTGATTGTGGAGTGTTTGGTGGATAGCACTTACTCGATACTACATCGACTAACTCCCCAGAGAAACTGTCAAAAATACAAAACCAATCGCGCAAACAGCGTAACCGCAGTAGCGCATTAGCGATTTAGTTTGAGCCAAAGATTTTTTCATCCCTTTACTACCAATCCAAAATGCTAACATCGCCACCCCATATTGAATCAGAGTAAATCCTAATAGATAACCAACTAAAGGAGTCATTTGGGCACCCACAATTGCTTCCCCATAAGCATAGCCATGAAATAAACCCGCAATTGTGACTAAAGAGAAAAGGAGAATGAAGCTTAAAGATTTTTCTAGTGATAGAATAGCTCCTAATGCGATCGCAGAAATTGCGATAATTATTTCAGATCCCGGTAAATCCATCCTCAGTAGATGAATTCCCGTGCCCCCCATCGCTGCTAACAAGAAACCTCCTGGCATCAAAAAACCTTGCACTTTTCCCACACAGAGGAATCCCATTGCCAAAACTACAGCCAAATGATCCAAACCGATGACTGGATGTGCTAACCCAGATATAAATCCTTCAAAAAAGTTAGCGGGAATTCTCCCTCCCATCGCGTGATGCGCCATGGCAGGGTTAGCTGCCATTAACAATCCGAGACAGATGAAACTTGCGATAGCAAGACTAACGCCTTTTGGACGTAGATATATGTTACTTTTCTTTGCTTGGCGTAACCAATTTTGAGCCATTATCTGTACCTCGCAGATTGACAGTATCCGATTAACGACTCGGCGGGTATCCTGGCTAGGGTATCATTGTTTCCTTTACAGTTGCGGGACAGCGGCGGATTTGCACCGTACTTTCCCCCTTGCGTCTGATGGCTGATTCCCACCAGAACCGAGATAGTCCAATCACTCTATCACTATTAATGCCATTCTTGAACTCTCTTCATGTATCTACATGAAAATTTTCGGTTGGGGAATGTCTGGTGGGCTGCTGTGGAGTAAAATTGCAGGTTATTTGATGGAGATTTTCTGTTTTAGGTAAAGGTGGTTTGTTTGGAGTTTTTTTGTGGGGAGGAATCGGCTTTTTTAACGCAAAGAGCGCAAAGTTTTTTTTTGTTTATCTGGTGTTTGCTAATGAAATGTAAATAAATTATTGTAGTGTGTGGATCTTGTTCGCTTAGGTTGTAATAATTTTTTTAAGAATGCTATCTCCCACATATTTTTCTCTGGGGCAGGTGGTGCAGCCCTTGTTAAGTTTGACAAGTTGTCTTTTGACAACTGCCATTTTAGTTTATATAGTAACAAGATTGTTTATCTGATAATTTGTTGCTATTTTTACAAAAAATTATGTTGAATACACAAATCTTAAAACTTTCTGATCGACCTGTCATAGATAGGGATTTAGTGAATATACTGTAAGAGTTCGAGTTATTTTAGGCGGCTATCTCGTTAATTTGAGTTATAGAAACCGCCAGGGCGGTTAAGACGTTCTCAATTCCAGCAAACCATTGATTTGACGACTTTCTTCCCGATCCAAGAACCAATATCCTCTAGTCCCTCGCCATACCTATCCATCTTGTCAATGGTTATCATTGGTATGAACTGATGACTTGATTCTTTGCGGAATCTGGAGTTAAGTTAACCAACGCTCGGAGATTGATTCAAACTCAAAATATCTGTATAGCGGAATACCATGCTGGATTATCTTCCACCTTTAAATGACCATAATTTGCCTTATCCCGATACCATACATCCCATCGTAGTGCATTTTGTAATTGCGATGGTGTTATTCGCGGTTTTATGTGATGGGATTGGCTATTTTACTCGCAATCCTCGATTCTATGAAGTGAGTTGGTGGAATTTTTTCTTCGCTACTATTTCCATCTTTATTGCGATTATCTTTGGACAGATTGAAGCGGGATTAGCGGAACCATATAATATATCAGTCCAGCAAACATTGAACCTACATACGGCGATTGGCTGGTCTATGTCTGGTATTATTGCCGCCGTTACTGGGTGGCGCTATGTGATTCGTTCCCGCAATCCCAAAGAGTTACCTATCCCTTTTCTGGGTATGGGATTGTTGTTAACTGGGTTGGTATTTTTCCAGGTATATTTGGGAGATTTGTTGGTGTGGGTTTATGGCTTGCATAGTGTTCCCGTAGTTGAAGCAGTGAAGGAGGGCTTTTTGCCATGAATTCAGAGCTAATTCATCAATTGGGGACTCAATTAGGTGCTAATGGTTTGCCGTACCAAATTCCCATTCATCCCAATTTAGTTCATCTCACTCTGGGTTTATTTATTGTGGCGATTGCCTTTGATTTTGTGGGGGCTTTCTTTCCTTTGGAAAAACCAATTTTTAAATTTTTGGCAATTCCCGCCACGCGCTCGAATTTCTTTGATGTGGGTTGGTATAACATCTTGGCAGCAGCAATAATTACATTCTTTACAGTTGCCGCAGGTTTCTACGAAATCATGTTAGCAGAGCCATCAGGAGAAGTGCGAAGTGCCTGGGGATTTGATGCCATGGAAACTATGTTGTGGCATGGAGTCGGAGGTGTTTTCCTCTTAGCGCTAATTGTCGGGATGGCAGTATGGCGAGGATTTCAACGTTTCCTCTGGCGCAAGGAGATGGCGAGACAGGTGGATTGGGGTTATTTATTAGTGGGATTGGGAATTTTTGCCATTATGTTTGTCCACGGCACATTGGGGGCACAACTAGCGGCGGAATTTGGTGTCCATATTACCGCAGATCGCTTATTACGACTAGGGGAAAATCCAAATTTGCTATGGAAATAATGGGACATGAAAATTCGCACAATTTTAGTTTTAGCAGTATTTGCGATCGCGCTGACTGCCATTAGTCTCTGGATGGGGCATGAATCCTACACTTGGCTACCACCACAGGCATCTGCTGAATCTCAGTTAATTGATGATTTATTTAGCTTTTTGGTGGCGGTAGGCACTTTTATCTTTTTCGGTGTTGTGGGGACTTTAACGTACTCGGTTTTATTCCAGCGTGCTGGTAAATACGATGAGAGTGATGGTCCGCCGATTGAGGGTAATGTTACCTTAGAAATTGTTTGGACTGCGATCCCTTTGGTATTAGTAATTTGGATTGCAGGTTATAGTTACCAAGTTTACGATCGCATGTCAATTCTTGGTCCGATGGAACATATTCATCTTGGCATGGCAAGTGCTGAGGCTGCGCCCATGGAGAATCCTGGGGCAGACACTTCACCAATGCCAGAAATTGAGGTTATTTCTCGTCAATGGGCATGGGAATTTCACTATCCTGACCAAAATATTACCAGTACAGAACTTCATTTACCCAATCATCAGCGGGTAAAATTAATCCTCACTTCGGAAGATGTAATTCATGGATTTTATATCCCCGCCTTTCGCCTCAAGCAAGATATTATTCCAGGGAAAAGGATTGAGTTTGAATTTACACCCATTCGGGAAGGAAAATATCGTTTACGGGATTCCCAATATAGTGGTACTTACTTTGCAGCTATGGAGGGAGATGTAGTCGTGGAATCGCCCGTATCCTATCAGGAATGGCTAGCTGAAACCGCTACACATTCCCCCACACCAGCTTATAACCAAGCATTTGCTGAATACACTCAATCTCAACGCCGCGCCGGATGGCAAACCATCGTCCCCGCGCCGCCGCCTCTAGTTAATTACTCCACTTCTCAACCAATCGTTAAGTCACTGGCATCTACAACCAATTAACAGCCATAATTTCCGTTTTAACTTGTGTTATAGCAACCGCCAGGGCCGTTAAGACATTCTCAATTCCTCAAACCCTTGATTTTACAACATTCTTCCCTAGCCCCTAGCCCTTAGTCCCTTGCTATATATGACTAATATCTCTCTTGACACGATCGCAAATATTGAACAACCACAATCTGGTAAGCCTGATGACTGGAAGCGATTCTTTAGCTTCAGCACGGATCATAAAGTCATTGGCATTCAATATTTAGTTACTTCTTTTTTCTTCTTTTTGGTAGGTGGCATTTTTGCCATGATTATCCGGGGAGAATTAATTACCCCAGAAGCCGATTTAATCGATCGTACTGTCTATAATGCCATGTTCACCATGCACGGTACCGTCATGTTGTTTCTATGGACATTTCCCTCATTGGTAGGCTTGTCAAACTATCTCGTGCCTCTCATGATTGGTGCTAGGGATATGGCATTTCCCAGATTAAATGCTGCTGCTTTCTGGATGGTACCAGTATTTGGCATTATTTTAATGGCAAGCTTTCTCCTACCAGGAGGACCATCTCAATCTGGTTGGTGGGCATATCCTCCAGTAAGTATCCAAAATCCTACAGGTAATTTAATTAATGGGCAAGTCTTATGGCTTTTGGCAGTAGCGATTTCTGGGATATCTTCGATTATGGGGGCCGTGAATTTTGTCACCACCATTTTCAAGATGCGGGCACCAGGAATGACATGGTTTCGGATGCCTGTCTTTGTCTGGACAGTATTGAGTGCCCAAATTATTCAACTATTTGGATTACCAGCCCTGACAGCGGGTGCAGTTATGCTCCTCCTCGATATTACAGTGGGGACGAGTTTTTTTAATCCAGCTAAAGGGGGAGATCCTGTTTTATTTCAGCACTTTTTTTGGTTTTATTCTCACCCTGCCGTATATGTAATTATTTTGCCCATTTTTGGGGTTTTTTCTGAGATATTTCCCGTATATGCCCGGAAGCCACTTTTTGGTTATCCATTCGTCGCGATTTCCTCCTTAATTATTACAGGATTGAGTGGTATTGTTTGGGTACATCACATGTTTGCTAGTGGCACGCCGGGATGGATGCGGATGGCATTTATGTTTACCACCATGTTAATCGCCCTCCCGACGGGAATTAAAGTATTCGCTTGGGTAGCCACAATTTGGGGTGGAAAATTGCGATTGGATACTCCCATGCTCTTTGGTTTGGGTGGATTAATCATGTTTGTTTTTGCCGGGATTACTGGGATTATGTTAGCATCAACCCCAATTGATATTTATGTGAATAATACCTATTTTGTGGTCGGTCATTTTCACTATGTTATTTACGGTGCCGTTGTCATGGGTATGTATGCTGCCCTCTATCATTGGTTCCCGAAAATGACGGGACGAATGTATTCTGAAGGGTTAGGAAAATTGCACTTTGTCCTCACTTTTATCGGGACTAATTTAAACTTTTTCCCCATGCACCCTCTCGGATTGCAAGGAATGCCCCGTCGAGTTGCTTCTTACGATCCAGAATTTGCTTTTTGGAATGTGGTTGCTAGTATTGGTGCATTTCTGTTAGGAGTATCCACTCTACCCTTTATTTTAAATATGCTCGGTTCCTGGATTCAAGGTAAAAAAGCACCACAGAATCCTTGGCGGGCAATTGGCTTAGAATGGCTAGTCTCTTCACCTCCATCAGCAGAAAACTTTGAAGAATTACCTGTAATTATTGCCCAACCTTACGGCTATGGGAAAAACGAACCCTTAGTCGCTAATCCTGATGCCCTGGAGATTGCTCATGAACCTCACTAAAATAGACGCTAATCTTGAATCCCCAAACTTGCCCAATACTGTCCATTCCGGACAGGAAATAGCAACAGATAGCCATGATGAAGCTGGCAATAGCATGTTTGGTTTCATCGTCTTCTTACTTTCCGAAAGTGTCATCTTCCTCAGCTTTTTTGCCGGATATATCGTTTACAAAACTACTGCCTTGGATTGGTTTCCCCCTGGCGTAACCGAATTGGAAATTAAAGAGCCAGCCATTAATACAGTAGTCTTAGTTTCCAGTAGTTTCGTAATTTATATTGCCGAAAAATTTATCCACCGCAATAATCTCTGGGGCTTTCGGGCTTTTTGGTTACTGACAATGGCAATGGGCAGTTACTTTTTGTATGGACAGGCAGTGGAATGGAGGAGTTTACCTTTTGGCTTTACCGATGGCGTATTTGGCGGAAGTTTTTATTTACTCACTGGGTTTCACGGTTTGCACGTCATGACAGGAGTTTTACTCCAGTCCATTATGTTAGGAAGATCCTTTATTCCCGGTAACTATGATAAAGGAGAGTTTGGCGTTGCCGCTACATCCCTATTTTGGCACTTTGTCGATGTTATTTGGATTATTTTGTTTATTTTGATTTACATCTGGCAGTGAGTCAATCTATTTGGGATGAAATTCCATGGCGAAAAGAAATTTATCGACAGCAGATGACAGGAATCTAGCTCAATCTCAAAGACGTTTGCGACTCTCCTTTCTTTATGCCGTACCTATTGGAATGCTAGGAGGGTTAATTGGGTTAGGAGGTGCAGAATTTCGCCTGCCAGTAATTGCCGGAATTTTAGGTTATCCGGTACGTCAAGCTGTACCCCTCAATCTGGCAGTTAGCTTAATTACAATCCTGGCATCATTACTAATTCGTAGCACTACTCTTTCTCTTGATTCCCTACTGCCCCTTTTACCTGTCATCCTGTCATTAATTTTGGGAGCCATTTTCACTGCTTTTTGGGGAGCAGTACTCGCCAGTAGACTTTCTAACGAACAGTTGGAAAAAGCCATTCTAGTATTGCTAGTTTTAGTAGGTGTCGCCTTAATTGTTGAAAGCTTTCTTCCTCAAACAATTCCAGCACTAATTCCACCCAGTTTTTTCTGGCGAATTCCAGCCGGAATTGGCTTTGGTTTAGCCATTGGGATGGTAAGCAGTCTCCTGGGTGTAGCCGGAGGAGAAATAATTATTCCCACCCTAGTTTTTGCCTTCGGTGCAGATATCAAGACAGCGGGGACTGCCAGCTTATTAATTAGTTTGCCAACCGTAACAGTGGGCTTGATTAAGTATGCAAGTAGGGGAGCATTTTGCGATCGCAAACCATTACGAAATACAGTCGCTCCTATGGGTTTTGGGTCAGTAATTGGTGCATTTATGGGGGGATGTCTAGTCGGAATAGTACCTAGTTATGTCCTCAAACTATTCCTCGGAATTATCCTCAATATCTCTGCCTTTCGTGTTTTCCATCACCAGAAAACTTAAACTAGCAAAATCATCAAAATGTCAGTTACTTTCTGTTGATTAAAAATAAGGAGACTACCATGATCGTTGACGACGATCGCTACGATATCATCATTATTGGGACAGGTGCAGGTGGCGGAACATTAGCCTATAAACTTGCTCCAACGGGCAAAAAAATTCTGATCCTTGAACGTGGTAATTTTATGCCATTAGAGGAGCAAAATCGCAGTAATGTCGATCTATTTAAACGAGAACGATATCACGCACCCGAACAATGGTATGACAGTGCAGGAGAACCATTTTATCCCCAAATGAATTACTCCGTTGGCGGTAATACCAAAATTTATGGTGCGGCATTATTGCGAATGCGAGAACGAGATTTTGAGACAGTCCAACATCAAGGCGGAATTTCCCCAGAATGGTGTCTCAAATACCAAGACTTTGAACCTTACTATACAGAAGCAGAACAACTTTACAAAGTTCATGGTGCAGGAAATCTCGATCCAACTGAACCATATCGCAGTGCAGAATACCCCTATCCAGCCATCAGTAACGAACCCCAAATACAAGCAATTGCTGATGCCATTGCCCAACAAGGTTGTCATCCTGCCCCCATACCTCTCGGCTTAACCCGTCAAGAAGAAGATCCCACTAACGATGCTGAAGTTAGCGGCATTATTCCCGCCTTAAAATATCCGAATGTCACCTTAAAAACTCAGGCAAAAGTCATTTGTTTACATACCAACCCTTCCGGTAAAATTGTTAAAGCCGTCCAAGCCGAAATCGACGGACAATCTTATCTATTTTTAGCCGATATTATCGTCCTCGCTTGTGGTGCAGTCAACTCAGCCGCATTACTATTACGCTCCGCCAATGATTCCCACCCTAAAGGGCTTGCCAATAGTTCCGATTTAGTGGGACGAAATTTAATGAAAAGCCTGATGACAGCAGTAGTCCAACTGAGTAATAAACCCAATTCAGGCAGCTTTCAAAGAAGCATCCATGTCAATGATTTTTACTGGGGCGATACCGATTTTCCCTATCCTATGGGACATATTCAGAATACAGGTGGACTCCTGACTGATATTATCTTTGCTGAAGCCCCACCCATGCTATCAATCTTAGCCAAATTTATGCCGGGATTTGGACTCAAACAGTTAGCAACCCATTCTATTGGTTGGTGGGTACAGACAGAAGATTTACCCAATCCAAATAATCTCGTCCGCGTCGATGGTAATAAACTTTATATTGACTACACTCCTAATAATACAGAAGCACACGATCGCTTAATTTATCGCTGGACAGATGTATTGAAAACCGTGGAAAAAAACCTCGATGGTTTCCAACGTGGTGTCATTCATCCTCGTGGCGAAGTACCTCTACAAGTTATGGCAAATCAGTGCGGCACTTGTCGCTTTGGCGATAATCCGGCTACATCAGTATTAGATCTCAATTGTCGCACCCATGATGTAGATAATCTTTATGTAGTGGATGGCAGTTTCTTCCCCTCCAATGCCGGAATTAGTCCCGCCCTGACAATTATTGCTAATGCTCTACGGGTTGGAGAACATTTAATCCAATGCCTGTAACTTAGGTTTAATTTCGATATTTTCGGATTAGATGGTATAATGATTGGTTTAGGTGTCAAGAAAAGTTGCCTCCTTCAAGGCCATCCCTTTCAGCCCAAAAGCCAGCCAATCGCAATCGCACCCGAAAACAAAAGACCAGCTTTGCTTCTAGCTGGTCTCGCCATCTAAGTTTTGTCGTCTTTCTCAATCGAGGAAATCTTGTCTGCGCGTTCCCAAGCGAGCAGCGTTAAGATTTTTCGTGTACTTATCGTAACAAACAATGGGATCTTTTCGTAATGTAAATTTACATTTTCTTTGGGGAGGGGTTAGGGGTTAGGGGCTAGGGGCTAGGGGCTAGGGGCTAGAGTGCCTCTGTCATAGAGGCTTTGGCCTCTTGAGGATGTCCCCACAGGATGGTTTCTTGCTTGTAAATCGCCATTCCAGGTTTAGCGCCCTTGGGTTTGTAAACGTATTTGGGTTTGGTGTAAACTACGGGAACCTGTTCGCTTTGTCTGGCCTGACTGTAATGAGCGGCTAAATTAGCAGCAAATTGTAAGTCTTTTTCTTCGGGCACGGTTCCCGGTTGGAGACGAAGCAGGACATGACTCCCGGCAATTTCTTGGGTATGAAACCAAATATCGTAATCTCCTGCAGTGCGAAAGGTAAGTATATCGTTTTGGCGATTATTTCGGCCAATCAATAATTCAAAGCCACTGGGCGTTTGATAGCGATAGGGTTGGGAAACATCGGGAATTTTGCGATGGCAAGAAGTGCCCGCTGCGCGATCGCTTTTTCCACTACGTCTGCCGGAATCTCTGGGGAGGGAACCTTCTAAATATCCTTGTTGCACCATTTCATCGCGGATTTCTCCTAGTGTCTGTAAATCTTCTGGATTATGATAAATTTCCAGTATCTTTAAAGCAGCTTCCACTTGTTCTAAATAGCGAATTTCTTCTTGTACCTCATCTAGTAAAGGTTCAACTGCAAGGCGTGCCCGTTTGAGTTTTTGATGGCGTTTATACAATGCTTGGGCATTTTGAATCGCATTTTGTTCTGGATTTAAGGGAATATTTATCGGTTCATTAGTGACAAAATCTAATAAAGTAATCCTATTCATTCCCGGTTGCCATTCCTGGAGATAAGTCATCAATAAGTCCGCATTTTGTCGATACTTATCTGCTTCAGCAGATTCCTGTAATCGCGTTACAAAACCCGATGCTTTTTGACGTAATTTCACCAAGATATTACTCAGTTTTTGACTTAATTGGTTGTGCAAGCGATCGAATTCGACTCTTTCACTTTCAGTAGTATAGTAAGAATTAAGTAAACTTTGAATATTTTCCGCAGGTTTGATAATACCCCAACCCAGGATATTGTATCCGTCTTCTGTCCAACCCGGTTGAAATTTTAGGGAAGGGGGAGAGGGGGAAGACAAGGGAGAAGGGGAAGACAAGGGAGAAATTTTTTTCTTCTCCTCCTCGATAGCTCCCTGCTCAGTAGCTCCCCGCTCCATATTCCCCAATACCGCCAACCATTGTTGCCAGTAATGAAAGAGCTGTTGCCATTCAGATAATGTTAAACTTTCCGTAGTGCGATCTGCGCTTTGCAGCAGCGCTTCGCTATCGCGATCTAAGCCTGCGACTTCGATCATAGAATGGACTAGGGCTGGACTTAAACCTCGGTAACTTTGGAGTAGTTGACGGGATAGCTTGCCAGGGATTAAACTAACTCTTTCTTGCCAGCGTGCTTGAGATTCTGTCAAACTGGGAGGAGTAGCTGTTAAAGCTGGAGGTAATTCGTAAGGTTGTCCCGTTTGGATGGGGCGTACACTGGATTGCTGGTTGCTGACTTGATGAGCAGCAGTCACAATTAAATTATTGGCATCAGCGAGAATTACATTACTGTATTTTCCCATAATTTCCACATAGAGATGCCAAATAGCTGGCTCATTTGGTCGTTTAGAAAATTGTAGATCTAATACGCGCTCCCAAGGTGAAACAGTTTCAATGGCGATTAAAGCTAAACCATTTAATTGATGTCGCAATTGATCGCTAAAAGTAAATGTATCAGGAATCCGGGGAGGTGCATCGCCAAGGCAAATCCGTGCCGCTTGCGGATGCCAAGATAGGGTAAGCCAGCCTTTGCCTTTCAGGGTACGCAAGCAAAGAGCTATAGTATAGCGATCGCGCTGATATACTTGTTCAATCCTTCCAGGTATCCAGTCATTCCGTAATTCGGCACAAGCAGCGATGAGAGTGGTAAAGTCAACAAGTTGCATATTAATAGGGAGTTTTGAGTTTTAAGGAATCAGTTTTAAGTTGCCAGTTTTATAGCAAGGGACTATTGGCTCGGTACTAGAGGCTAGGGAAGAAAGCTGTAAAATCAACGGTTTGAGTAATTGATAATGTCTTAACCGCCCTGGCGGTTGCTATGGCTGAGGTGCAGAGGTTTCCAGATAACTGAGTCTATTTTCGATTCTACTCCTCCATTCCCCCACTCCCCTTTTTGACTTTTAACTTTTGACTTTTAATTATAGCAACCGCCATATCAGTTAAGACAGAAATAACGTCATAAAGAGAGGCTTGAAGCCTTGCTTGATATGGGGTTTGATGTTCATCAAATAACTATCAACTATCAACTATCAACTGTCAACTGCTATATGGACATTCAATTAATCAATATTGGTTTTGGCAACATTGTCTCGGCAAACAGGGTAATTGCGATTGTTTCGCCAGAGTCTGCGCCGATTAAGCGTATTATTGCAGATGCGCGCGATCGCGGACAGCTCATCGATGCTACCTACGGGCGACGCACGAGGGCTGTGATTGTGATGGATTCTAGCCATGTCATCCTTTCGGCGATTCAGCCGGAAACCGTTGCCCATCGCTTTGTTTTTAGCAAAGATGACAATAACAGCCATAATTAATTTAAGTTGTAACTACTCTAACTTGTTTTATTTTGTTTATAACCACCACATCGGTTAGAGGTGAAATAACGTCATGACTGCAATTGTCAACTGTCAACTGTCAACTGCTACACAAACCTCATGGAATTAGGGAAACTAATCGTATTGACTGGTCCTAGTGGTGTCGGGAAAGGAACTTTACTCCGTGCCATCATGGGAAAATATCCAGAATTAGAGCTTTCTATCTCGGCAACCACTCGCCAACCTCGCGATGGCGAAGTTGATGGCAAAGATTATTATTTTGTCAGTCGCGACAAGTTTGAGGCAATGATAGCCGCAGGTGAGTTATTGGAATGGGCTGAGTATGCGGGTAATTATTATGGTACTCCTCGCCTTCCCGTTGAGTCAAAAATTCAATTGGGTAAGTCTGTTATTTTAGAGATTGAGTTAGTTGGAGCTAGGGAAGTTAACAAAAATTTTCCCAATGCTTGGCGGATTTTCGTTCTTCCTCCCAGTTTAGCGGAATTGGAGACCAGGATTAGAGGGAGAGGGCAAGATAGTGAAATTGCGATCGCCCGTCGTCTGGAGCGTGCTAAGATTGAAATTGAGGCCGCTCATGAGTTTGATGTCCAAATTATTAATGATGATTTTGATGCTGCTGTTTTGAGTCTTGAAGCCGCGATTTTTGGGAAATAGCATGGAGGCAGAGCCTCCCAACCCTAGTTCCCAGGTTCAACCTGGGAACGAGAATCTAGAGGCTCTGCCTCTTATTGAAACTGGTGCAAAATCTAAGTTTTCAGTTAAAAACCCCTCTACCGCCAATCCCCCTGCACCGTAAAGGCAGCCCAATAATAAGGAGATTTCCATTCTCCAGAATTCCACATCTCCAACTGTGCCTCTCTCAAAGCATTAACCGGATTTTGCCCCCCTTGCAGCATTTTCTGATAAAACTTAGCCATCAATTCCGAAGTCGCCACATCATTCACACTCCACAAACTAACTACAACTCGCTTCGCCCCAGCATACATGAAGCCTCTTGTCAAGCCCACAATTCCTTCCCCTTTCACATTTTCACCTAATCCCGTTTGACAGGCACTTAATACTACTAATTCCGCAGGTAAATTCAAGTTGAAAATATCGTGGAGGCGCAAAAAGCCATCTTGGGCTTCTCCTTTTTCATTAAATAGGGATAAAACTATCCCAGATAATTCCGGATTAACGGAATCAAGTAAGCCGTGAGTAGCAAAATGGACTATCTGATATTGAGATAAATCTGGATTAGTAGCATTAGTACGAGAAGCCTTAAAATCTAAAGCTTCTAAACTTTGATTTTCTGGTACTAAAGCGATAATTTTCTCAGCTTCAGCACGAGTGAATGGTAGCTGGCTAAATACTGCGGCATTTTCACCAATTCCTAAATTTCTAGCAGCGCGATTGAGGGCTGTATTGTC